>JAJQBM010000281.1 GCA_021203285.1 Clostridiales bacterium
TATTGGAATAATATAATAGAAGCGAAATACAGAAATCTTGCCATATCCATATTATGAAGGGAGGTGCCCATTTCATGTTGATTCAGTTTACCATTGAAAATCACCGATCTATTAAGAATACAGCGGTAATTAGTTTTATGGCGTCCAAGGATAAATCTTTAGAATCCTGCCTTTTGCATCCCGATGAAAAGAAATCATTGCTTCCGGCGTTGGCCTTGTATGGCGCCAATGCTGCCGGAAAAAGTAATGTACTTCACGCACTTATGACAATGAAAAATATGGTCATTGGTGATACGGCGAAAATATCGAAGGGTCAGAAGCTGCCGTTTGAACCGTTTGGGAATATGGCAGATCCAACAGCATTTGAAGTGGTTTTTGTGTATAATGGGATTCGGTATGCATATGGATTTTCTTTTGATGCATGGAAAATCCATAATGAATATCTGTACCATTGGCCAAATGGCAGGGAAGCTTTGATTTTCTCCCGTGAAAATGAGAAGTATGAATTCCGTGAAAATGTTAATGAGCAGATTACGCTCAGTAAGCGTACTCCGGAAAACAAATTGTATCTGGTTTCTTCCAATGATTGGAATCTTCCGCAGACTGAAAATGCTTATAAGTGGTTTCTTGAAAAACTGACACTTTTTATGGAGCAGACTCCGGCATCTTCAGAGACAGTTGCTCATATTGTAAGTGGAGATGACAAGAAAGCCCGCATTTTAAAAGAGTTGTTGATTGCGGATTTGGGTATTTCCGATGTTTCTGTCAGAAACACAGATAATGAGACTCCGATTATCACAACGACCCATCAGGTTGAGAGCGACGATGGAAGTGTCGAGCATTTTCACCTTCTTATAGAACAGGAATCCGCTGGAACACAGCGCTTTTTCTCCCGTATCGGCGGCTGGCTGCAGGCGTTGGAGAGCGGTTCACTTCTGGTTGTTGATGAAATTGAGGATAGTCTGCATCCGTTGCTTACCAGACGGCTGATTGAGATGATACAGGACAGCAGCATTAATACAAAGGGTGCGCAGCTCCTCTTTACGACACATGATGCGATGCTGCTTGATCTTACTTTTCTGCGCAGAGATCAGATTTGGTTTGCAGAAAAAAATGAACGCTCCTGTGCCACAGAAATATATGCTTTGTCCGCATTTTCACCGCGAAAGGGAGAGAACATTCGAAAGGGTTATCTGCAAGGACGTTTTGGTGCAGTCCCTTTTATCGGAGGTGCCGGTTTGTGGCAAAAATGAGAAAAGAATATAATCCGGATCATGTCAGGCAGCGTAAACGCAGGTCAGTTATTTACATTATCTGCGAGGGAAAAGAAACTGAAATAAATTATTTCAGGCATTTTCGAACTCGTCGCTGCCTTGTGGATGTAGTACCGATTTCATCAAAACATACCGCTGCTGAGCATTTAGTGAAGCATGCAAGGGCATTGATTTCCCATGCAGATTATTTTCCACAAGACGGAGATCAGATATGGTGTGTATTTGATTGTGATGAAAATTCAGATGCGGCTTTACGAAATGCCGCTGGATTTGCAAAACAGAACGGTTATCGTATCGCCTATTCCAATCCCTGCTTTGAATACTGGTATTTGTTGCATTTCGTAAAGCAAACCGGTTACTTAAAGGATGCCGATGAGGTTGTGCATTTGCTGCAGGGCAGAGGCTGGCTGGAAAAGTATGCGAAGAATTTGGACGTGTTTCAGAAATTGCTTCCATATCAATCGAAAGCGATTCAGAGGGCGAAAGAAAGAATTGAGCAGTTGTCCCGGGATGATGTCGCAATATTGAGTCGGGGCAGTAATCCGGTTACTACGGTTCATGATCTTGTAGAGTATTTGAATAAGCAGAATGTTTAAAGTGGTTTTATGATGCTTGCGTCTGTTAAAAGAGCTACGCATGGCGTGGCTTTGTGTATTTGAGGAAGGAGACAGAGATGGCCGGCAAACTTTATCTGTGTGCGACGCCGATCGGGAATCTGGAGGATATCACGCTGCGGGTTCTGCGCGTTCTGAAGGAAGTGGACCTGATTGCTGCGGAGGACACGAGGAATTCCATCAAGCTGTTAAATCATTTTGAGATTAAGACTCCGCTGACCAGCTATCACGAATACAATAAAATCGAAAAAGCCTATTCTCTGGTAGAAAAGATGCGGGACGGGCAGAACGTCGCTCTCATCACGGATGCGGGAACGCCTGCGATCTCGGATCCGGGGGAGGATTTGGTGCGCATCTGCTATGAGGAGGGGATCGAGGTGACTTCCCTTCCGGGAGCCGCAGCCTGCGTCACGGCGCTGACCCTGTCCGGTCTGCCTGCGCGGCGGTTTTCCTTTGAGGCTTTTTTGCCGAGGGAGAAAAAGGAGCGGGCGGCGATTCTGGAGGAGCTGCGCGACGACACGCGCACACTGATCGTTTATGAGGCGCCGCACCATCTGATTTCTACATTAAAGGACTTGAAATCTGTGCTGGGAGAGCGTAGAATATCGGTTTGCCGGGAGTTGACAAAGAAGCATGAGACCGTGTTCCGGACGACGTTTTCCGAGGCCGTTTCCTATTATGAACAGACCGGTGTGCGGGGAGAATGCGTCATTGTGATCGAGGGGCGCGACCGGGCGGATCTGATCCGAAAAGAGCGTGAGAGCTGGGAGGATCTGACTGTGGAGGAGCACATGGCATACTACACGGATGGCGGGATGGACCGCAAGGAGGCCATGAAGCAGGTCGCGAGAGACCGCGGCGTCGGGAAGCGGGACATCTATCAGCAGTTATGTCAGCGCAACTGACGGATTGTAATGCCTTCTAAGAAATATGTGTGGGAGTACGAAAAACATTTCATAAGGGGACTTTTATTGTCCCCGTTGAAATTGTTTTTCGTACTCCCCTATAGTAGAAATATCAGTTTTGGCTTTTGACAGAGGGAGTTTGTTATGACAAAGGATATGACAGCGGGAAATCCGCTGCGGCTGATCTGGCAGTTTTCCGTGCCGCTGGTATTCGGAAATCTGTTCCAGCAGATGTATAATCTGGTCGATACGATCATTGTAGGGCGCTATCTGGGATTGCTTTCCCTGACGGCTGTGGGTGCGACGAATGCCATCATGTTTCTGATTATCGGTTTCAGTCTCGGCACCTGTGCCGGCATCGGTGTGCCCGTGGCGCAGCGGTTCGGAGCCGGAGACTACACGGATATGAGAAAATATGTGATGAATGCGGTATATCTGTGTCTGATCATCGCGGCGACCCTGACGGTGGCGACCTGTCTCCTGTGCGATAATATACTGACATGGATGGGAACACCGGCGGATATTTTTGATCAGTCCTACAGTTATCTTTTTATTATTTTTCTGGGACTTCCGTTTACGATACTGTACAATGCGACGGCTTCGATCATCCGCGCGCTCGGGGATTCGAAAACACCGTTTTATTTTTTGGTGCTCTCTACGGTGCTAAATATCGTATTGGATCTGACATTTATTATATACTTTCAGATGGGCGTGGCCGGAGCGGCGATCGCGACGATCACCGCGCAGGCAGTTTCCGGAGTGCTGTGCCTCGTTTACATGGTAAAAAAATACGATATCCTCAAATCCAACCGGGAGGAGCGGAGATTTCGCGCAGGTTACATCGGAACGCTGGTCAAAATGGGCGTTCCCATGGGTCTACAGTTTTCCATCACCGCGATCGGGAGCATTGTCCTGCAGAGTGCGGTCAACGCTCTCGGGACGATTTATGTATCTGCCTACACCTCAGCGCTCAAGGTGCAGCAGCTCGCCATGTGCCCCTTTGATGCGTTTGCCACGGCGGCGTCCACATTCGGGGGACAGAACCTCGGCGCGCGGCAGTTTAAGCGAATCCGTCAGGGCGTGCTCTGCAGCGTGGGCATTGCACTTATCTACGGTGTGGGAATCGGGCTGGTCCTGATTTTTGCCGGATCGAAGATTGCGCTGCTCTTTGTCTCGGCGGGAGAGGCAGAGGTTTTGGGATATGTGCAGCAGCTTCTCACCGTCTCCGGTATGTTCTTCTGGCTCCTTGCCATCCTGAACTGCACGCGGATTGCGATTCAGGGTCTCGGTTACAGCGCCGCCGCCATGCTGGCGGGGTACAGCGAGCTCGTGGCGCGGGGATTGATGGCGCTGGCTGTTATCCCGGTGAGAGGGTACGCGGCAGTCTGTCACACCAATCCGTTGGCATGGGCGTTCGCGGTCTGTGTGGTTGTGCCGATGTTTTTTATTGTCGTGCGGCGGCTGGAGAGGAAGTATATGGTGTGACCGGGGTGAGAAAATTTTGTGCTGCACCCGGAATGTGGTATGAAAATAAGCGGGCAGATAGTCCCACAGCACTGTGAAGGGCGCAGGTCCCATTTCCAGCACCGCCCGGTGGAAGGCGAGATCGGAGTAATCCGTACCGCCGATCTCCCGGGCATATTCTTTTAAGTTCAGAAATTCTATGTATCCGATATAATACTTCAGATAGTGGGCAGGTTCCCCCGCGATCAATTCAAAAATTTCCCGTATCGTTTCCTCGTCGGAAAATCCGTAATCCGAGAAAAAATGGTGTGCTTCCCGTCAAGTAGACAATAAAAAAATTAAAAAGTTTTTCCTG
>JAJQBM010000221.1:0-2323 GCA_021203285.1 Clostridiales bacterium
CTCTGTGTATATTATTATCATCAACGAATAGGGAGGAAGTAAAATGGCTTTTTATGATGGATTCGGAAAGAGGATTCAGCAAACGGGACAGAGTGCGATTGAGAAAACGAAACGGTCTGCGGAGACGATGAAATTAAATTCTGCTGTTTCCGAGCAGGAGAGAGAAATCCAGTCGGCGTACACCGATATTGGAAAATTATATTTCAAAAAGTATGCCAATAATCTGGAAGATGAGGAGATGGTTCCGTACTTCCAGAAAATAGAGAACTGCATGAAAAATATTAAGGAGTACCAGGATAAGATTACGGAATTAAAGGGGCTGGTAAAATGTAAAAATTGCGGGATGAATATCAGCACCAATGCCGCATTTTGCAATTACTGCGGGGCCCGGATTGTGCCGGAGACCAATGTGGCGCCGACCGGACGAACCTGCCCGAACTGCGGGAACAGTGTGAGAGAGGATCAGCGTTTCTGCAATGCTTGCGGACAGGAGTTGAGCTTTGAACCGGAAGCGAAAGAGAGTCCGAAGGGAAATCATTGTGTGAATTGCGGAGCGGAGTTGGAGGAGGGAGCTTTGTTCTGCTTTAACTGCGGACAGAAAGTGGAAAGTGTGCCTCCGACCCCGGATGTGACTGAGGACGTTGATCCGGAGGTGCCGATTCCGGATGAGATTGAGGATGCTTGCCCGGAGGTGCCGACCCCTGATGTGATTGGGGAAGAGCCGGTTCCGGATATGACCGAAGACATTTTCCGTGAAGAGCTGCCTCCTGTCGATATTGATGCAGACGCATTGTTCCCCGATAATCAAGAGAAGGCTCCGAAAGAAGAAACGGCTTCTCTGTTTTGCGTGAATTGCGGAGCGGAATTGGAGCCGGATGCAGTCTTTTGTTTTAATTGCGGAAACAGAGTGAACCAGTGAGTGAAACTATTGTGAATGAGAAGTGCGAACGGCTGCCTGTACCGGGCAGCCGCTTTTCTGTGCCGGTAAAAATAGAAAAATGCAGACTACAGCCGCCCTTTTTGTCATCTCTATAATAAGCCTCATCAAGAAAAAGGAGGCCGGAAATATGGCAAATACAAAGAACAAAACAGGGAAAAGAATGACAACGGCAGTGATCTCGGGTATGGCAGTTCTCATGGCAGCAACGCCGGTCATGGCGGCGGAGGGGGAGGCGGTATCGTCCGCCGACTCCGACATGGATGCCGCGGTTCACACGGCATCGGATACAGCAACCGGCACATTATACGCCGAACAGACGACAGAGGCGGAGGCGGCCGCCAATCTGGAGGCGGCACAGGAGAATCTCTCTGAGGCACAAGAAAATTATGAGAGCGCGGAGGCCGGGAAGGTATTGGCTTTGAATGAGGTGGCCGAAGGCGAGGCGGCACAGAAGATTGCAGATCAGGCGCAGCAGGACGCGGTGGATACGGCGAATCAGGCGTTTGCGGACGCCGTAAGCTCTGCGCAGAGTGAGGCGGACGCGGCGCAGGCCGCTCTGGAACAGGCGAAAGCAGATGCTGACGCTGCGGAAGAGAAAGTAAGGGAGACGGAAGCAGCATATGAGGATGCCGTTGCCAACAAGGCGAGCGCCGATCAGGCATTGGAGGAGGCGGAGATCACGGCAGATGGCACCACGGAGGATGATGTGCTTCAGGCACAGAGTGAAGCGGACAGTGCCCGCGCAGCATGGAACGAGGCAGCAGCTGAGTTGACGGAGGCGCAGGCAGCTGTTGAGTCGGCACAGGCGGATCTTGACGATAAGACAGCGGCTGTCTCAGAAGCAGAGACGACTCTGGCAAATGCGGAGCAGGCGAAAGCGGAGGCCGATGCGGCCGTGATTGAGGCAGAGGAAAAGGTCTCACAGGCGGAAGCGGTCGTAAAAGCGATCGAGGATGGGTATGAGGATTCTGAGGAGTACAAAGCAGCGAAACAGGCCCTGGCGGATGCGGAGGCAGCGCTGTCGGCGGCACAGCAGGAAGTACAGAATGTGGAGGATCAGTTGGCTGCGGCCAGGGCAGAAGTTTCGGCGGCGGAGCAGGCAAAAGCGGAGGCAGAGAGCGTTCTGGCTGAAAAGAATGTATTGCTCGAAGCGGCCGGGACGCGTCTGACGGAGGCCGAGACGGCAGTGTCCGCAGCGGAGAAGGCATTGGATGATGCGGATGCATCCGTATCCGATGCGGAGGATGCTGTTTCGGAAGCGAAAGAGGCCGTCGCAGCGAAAGAGGCAGAAATTAAGGAGGCGGAGACGGCCCTTTCAACAGCAGAACAGGAGAAAGCGGAGACAGATCAGGCGGTTACAGAGGCGGAAGCCATGGTTGCAGA
>JAJQBM010000221.1:2333-4606 GCA_021203285.1 Clostridiales bacterium
CCCCCAGCGTAGGGCGGGACTAACCAACAGCAAGTAGGAGCAGGACGCTACAACGGATGAGCAGAAGGCGGATCTGGAATATGCGCTTGCGGTTATTGAGGCGGCGGAAGAAGAAGATTTTTCTTCTTGGGCTTTTGAAACGACGCAGGCCCTTGTGGATCGAGGGGGTAAAGTAGTTGTCGTAGGGGATTTGAAGGATGCGACATCACTGGAGAATATTCGGACTTCTATCCAGATTATGAAGAAAATCAATGAACTTCGGGTAGTGGATGAAAATTACAGTGCATTTGATATTCAGGAATCTTATACCAATTTTTATTTTACTGCAGTAGCACAGACCTGCGCCATGCGGGGCGCCGGAAAGGGACGGCACACTTCACTCATCACCAACACTGAAAACTTGGCATATGGTTATTCTGATCCGACGAAAGGGTGGTATACGGAGGAGAAAGCAGAATTTGACAGGATCATGAGTGAGCTTGGGATAACAGAGATTACAAGCACGGATCAGATTGACGAGATCACGAAGGAGGCGAATAGGCAGGGTGTTCAGGTCGGACATTATACCAGTCTTTTTCTGAATGCTTCGCAGCATCTTGTGATGGGGGTCGGTTTTACTCAATATGGGAAATATGGGAAGACCAGCAGTTATGACGCATCCAATTACTCAGAAACATCCATGTATTCAAAATATGTGTATACGGTTGATGAATTCTCCGATCTCTTTGAGGAATATTATGCGACGGTTGACACGAGTACATTGGAAGCTGCGTTGGAGGCGGCAGAGGCTAAGCTTGAGGAGGCACAGAAGGTT
This sequence comes from Clostridiales bacterium, assembly GCA_021203285.1. Lineage (GTDB taxonomy): Bacteria > Bacillota > Clostridia > Lachnospirales > Lachnospiraceae > Eubacterium_I. The sequence goes on from JAJQBM010000221.1 coordinate 3,148, forward strand.
CAGGCAGAAAAGGCGCAGGCCGTGACGGAGGCGGAAGCTGCGTTAAATACCCTGAAGGGAGAACTCACTGCAACACAGAGGGCACTTGAAAATGCGAACATGGTTCTGGAACAGAAGCAGAAGGAGGCCGAGGAGGCGGAGAACACGCTGAAGGAAGCGGAGGCGGCGGTAGAGAGCCTGAAGGATCAGCTGGATGTGGCTCAGAAAGAAAAATATCAGGCGGCCGATGATGTGGTGTCTGCCGCGGCCGGGATCACAGAGGCGGAGGCAAAGGTTTCCGATCTGGTCACAAAGCAGGCGGCTGCAGCCGAAGCCGTGACGGAGGCGGAGGCGGTTGTCTCGGCGAAGGAAGGCGTGATCGCAACATTCAGCCAGTCACTGGCGGTTGCGATGAATTCTCTGGAAACGGCGAAAGCCTCCATGGAGGCAGCGCAGCTGAATCAGGAGGCACAGGCTGTCAGCGTGAGCAATGCACAGTCAGGTCTGGCAAGCGCAAGGCTGGCATTGACCGCCGCACAGACGGCTCTTGGTGAGGCGCAGAATGCTTTGGCGGAGAAGGAAGCGACGGAGGCGCAGGCGGCAGCGGCCCTGACTGTTGCCGGGGAAAAGGCGGAGTCTGTAAGTAAGGCTTATCAGGGACTGATCGCAGCACAGCAGGCTGTTGCCGATGCAGAGGAAGCCATGCAGACCGCAGCGGCGACATTGAAATCGGCAAACAGTGCGCAGGAGGAGGCGAAGCAGGCGGTGCTTGAACAGCAGACCGCCGTGAACACCGCGATGAACAAGCTCGCCCGCGCTAATACCCTGAATTACAATACCGCTTATGCGGAGGCAATCACAGATGCGGACTATGCGTATCTGAATGCATATATTGAATCTGCCAAAGAGGCGGAGACAGCGGCGGAAGAAGCTGCTGCAATCCTTCTTACGGCTCAGACGGTATATGAGGATGCGGACGCCGCATATCAGACGGCGTATAACAACTATACGGCAGCGCTGGCGAATCTGGCCGTGGCTCAGGCAGATTATGATTTCTTTGAAGCGGAGACACTGACCTATGATTCCGGGGATGAGAGCGCTGATGTGTCGGAAACGGAAAGCAGTGAGGAGGCAGAGACTTCGGAAAGCAGTGTGGAGAGTACCGCGTCAGACACGATAAAGACCGGAGATACGGCATCTGCGGTTCCATATACGGCAGCCTTTGCGGGCGGTCTGGCAAGCCTGGGTGCGGCGGTGTTTACCGCTCTCAGACGCAGACGCCACACGAGATGATGCGGTGAGATCTGACAATGGGTTCTGCTGGTATAGAGCCAGATTAATTACGGCCCATCCCGAAACAATTGTGTTTGGGATGGGCCTTTTCTCTGCCTTTTCATGCTTGAATCACTGCCGTCTCTATGGTAATCTATCATATATGAGAAGGCTTTAGATAGGAGATATCTGTGTTTGTATATGAATG
>JAJQBM010000264.1 GCA_021203285.1 Clostridiales bacterium
CTACCTCAATGTACCGATCCGAAATATAGCGAACCATAGAACTGTTAAAGGCGAGCTGCAGGAAAGAGCCGGACTCATAAGTGAGAATGGAGGCCGTCGCATAAGCCTGTGCGCTGTCTTTCTTAAACGTCACAAGAATGACAAAGCTGTCCTCATCCTCTCCCATTTCCGCCTGATACATTTCCTTTTCGTCTTCATCGATTGGAATCATCACGTACCAGTCTTCATCCGTCACCGTCTTATATAAAGCCTGTCCGTATGAGACAGAGGTATTCGCTTTCAGGTTGTTTTTCTGGTAAGACGAAGGCTGGTATATCTCCGCCAAAAAGGTATCCGGCGTCACATCCTCATAACCGTCCGTGTAAAATGCCAGCACGCCGTCTGTCTGTGCCCACACAAGGGAAAACGATGACGTGTCGGTCTGGTCGGACAACTGTTCCAGTGCCGCCAGATACAGGCTCTCCTGAACGCTGGCGTTCAGGTTCTCTTTAAAAGAATACACATCGTAAAACTGAATATCGGAGTAGTTAGATGTGTACTCGGTTACCTGATTCTGAATCTCCAGAAGCTCATCCCGCGATAAAGCCGTCCCGTCCAGACCGGCGGAGGTGATCTCCTCGGAGATACTGCCCTCGCTGTCAATGGAACAGACAAGATCGTTGTAGCCGGCCTTGTCTCCCTCCTTGCAGTAATAATTGATTTTGCCGGAGCTGTCCGAATAGGCAATCGTCTCCGAGCGCAGAACCAATCCGGTATAAACCGAGGTTTCCATGATCTGTCCCTTCTGCACTTCATATACAGAGACATGGTTTGTAGTCAGAAAATGGAAAAAATATACCAGAAAGTATATCAGCACAAAAGCAAATATTATGATAGCAATATTGATATGAAATGGTTTTTTATAATATAGCAGCTTGTCTTTCCGCTTTTTTTTCATTGTTTCCTCATGTTATATGATATGTATAAAACAGTCTGTCCTGTCAATAATACATCATAGAAGGAGGTATTATCAAGATGAATACCAGAGTTTTAGATACCATTCTCCTGATCCTTGTGATCATCGGAGCAATAAACTGGGGGCTGATCGGATTTTTCCGGTTCAACCTGATTGCGTTTCTGTTCGGAAACATGACGTGGCTGTCACGTGTAATCTATGCGCTTGTCGGACTGAGCGGTCTCTACATGATCAGCGCATGCGGCCGGATTCGGTCATTCGGGCGTGACTGACGAGAGGATCGGAACAGTCGTCAAATACTTTCAACGAAGGAAAAAGGTGTCTTAAGCTTACACTTAAGACACCTGAAAAATCCTGCCAACTTACAGAGAAATCAACACCTTTGCTCTTGCCGACTCAGGCAGGTCAGCCTCATTGCGGGAGACACTTAAAACAAACTTCACTCCGTACTTTTCACTGATCATATCCAGCTTCTCGATGACATGTGCGATCTGGTCATCGGCAACGCTTGCGATCGTAAGGAAACTGTCAAGGTACATCTCCTGCAGGTCGTAATCCTGAGACACGATTCCGCAGATAAAACCGATAAACTCGTCGGAATTGGAAATCGGATAATCAGTCACATTGATCAGGCGGACCTTATTCGTCAGCTCATGCATATGCTTCTGGCTCTTGTCAAGGTAAACGATGTTTCCGGTTGCGTGTGCAACATCGTTGTTTACCTTGTCCAATAAATACTTTGTCTTTCCCTTACCCTTCTCGCCGGCAATAATTTCAACCATTGTGTCTTATCCTCCTGATTCAAACGGGAACACACATCCGTGCGCACACGCCGTTCTTTTTTATAAATTGATTATAGTATATCCACCCTTAAAAAACAACCCGTTATTTGAAAATCTATTCTATTCTTCCCTTCTGTCCAGTTCGTCAAAAAGTGCATCATTTAATACCTTTATGTAGGTGCCCTTCATGCCGGAGGAGCGGGATTCGATAATCCCGGCGCTCTCGAATTTGCGGAGTGCATTGACAATGACGGAACGGGTGATGCCGACACGATCCGCGATCTTGCTGGCAACCAGTACCCCCTCGCGGCCGTCCAGCTCCTGAAAAATATGGCGTATGGCATCCAGCTCCGAATAAGACAATGTGTTGAAGGCTGCTTTTACGATGTGCTGTTTCCGCGATTCTTCCTCGGTCTCCTCGTTGACAGACCGCATGGTTTCCAATCCGACAACGGTTGCGCCGTACTCGCACAGGATGATATCGTCTATGTCATACTGTCTGTCCTGCCGGTAGATGAACAGAGTGCCCAGGCGCTCTCCCGCGATGTCGATCGGCGCGATCGTCGCGTCGAAGCTGCGGACATCACTCCGGGTAAAACCCAGCGTCTCCAGATTGACATTTTCCTTGGTAGAGAGAATGCTCAGAAGACGTTCATTCAGCGCGGGGTCAATGTGGCCGCCCACCTGATCACTTAACAGATCGGTCAGCACGGGATTCTCTTTGCTCGCTGAAATTCCGAGAACCTTTCCCTTTTTACTGATGACAAGCACATTGGAGGCCAGAATATCCGTCATCACGGCACAGATATCATTGAATACCACCTTGGATGAGTTGTTATTGTGAAGAAGCTTCCCGATCTTTCTTGTCTTATCTAACAACTGTACACTACTCATTTGTTTCCTCCGCTACATTTTAATTTTTACTGTCCACGGCCTGAACATATCCGCATTCCCTGTCAGAACAGACAAGCCGGTTCCCCTTTTCAACCATATATTTGCCGCAGACCGGGCAGGGCGTGGAGGAAGGCTTCTGCCATGACATAAAATCGCAGTCCGGATAATTCTCGCATCCGTAGTATCTCCTCCCCTTCCGTGTCTTTTTGAGGACGAGCTCTTTGCCGCAGACCGGACAGGGTACGCCGATCTTTTCCAGCAGTGGTCTCGTGTTACGGCACTCCGGGAATCCGGGACACGCGAGGAATCGCCCGTGGGGTCCGTATTTGATGACCATATTCCGCCCGCAGACTTCGCAGATCTCGTCGGAAACCTCATCTGCAATCTCCACTTTTTCCAGATTCTGCTCCGCTTTCCGAACCGCCTCGTCCAGATCCGGATAGAAATTTTTTACAACCTCCCGCCAGCTCACACTGCCTGCCTCCACATCATCCAGTAGGGATTCCATGTTTGCGGTAAACTGTTCGTCCACAATAGCGGGAAATTCATCCTTCATAATCCGGTTGACCACTTCTCCCAGCTCGGAAACGTAAAGGTTTTTCTTCTCCTTTACAATATACCTTCTGCCGAGAAGTGTGGTAATGGTCGGCGCATAGGTGCTTGGCCGACCGATTCCGAGCTCTTCGAGCGTCCGGACAAGGGATGCCTCCGTATAATGTGCCGGCGGCTGCGTGAAATGCTGTTTTGGCTCAAATCCTTTTGTCTTCAGGATAAGTCCTTCCTCCAGACTCTTTGAAAGGACGGTTGTATCCTGTTTTTTCTCGTCCATCGCATAAACGGAAAGATATCCGTCAAATTTCAGCGCAGATGCCGAAAGCGTAAAGCGGTATTGCCCCGCACCGATGCGGACATTGGTAGCCTCATAGTATGCAGGCGTCATCCGGCTCGCGACAAAGCGGTTCCAGATCATCTGATACAGGCGGAACTGGTCGCGTGTCAGGGATTCCTTCACCATTACCGGAGAGCGGCGGATATCCGTGGGACGGATCGCCTCATGTGCGTCCTGAATATGAGCAGAAGACTCCCCGGAACGTCCCTGCGCAGATACATAGCGGCTGCCGTAATGTTCCTCAATATAGGCAGCGGCAGATGCCTTTGCCTCCTCTGAGACACGGGTCGAATCAGTACGAAGGTATGTGATCAGACCCACCGTTCCGCTCCCCTTTACATCCACACCCTCGTAAAACTGCTGCGCGAGGCGCATGGTCTTCTGTGTCGAAAAATTCAGGTATTTGCTGGCGTCCTGCTGCAGTGTGCTGGTGCTGAAGGGGAGCGGCGGTTTCTTTGTGCGCTCGCTTTTCTTTACCTCCAGAACCTGAAACTCCTGATCGCGGACAGCATTCAGGATTGCGGAAGCCTCCGCTTCATTGTGAAGCGCAATTCTCCCGCTCTCATCCCCGTAAAACGCCGCGGTCATGGCCTTTTTCTCTCCCGGCGCCTGCAAAAGCGCTTCCAGTGTCCAGTATTCCTCCGGAATGAAGGCATTGATCTCATCCTCGCGGTCACAGATAATGCGCAGCGCGACCGACTGGACACGTCCGGCGCTCAAACCGCGTTTCACCTTGACCCAGAGCAGCGGACTGATCCGGTAGCCGACGAGGCGATCCAAAATTCGTCTGGTCTGCTGGGCATTTACAAGATTCATATTGATGTCCCGCGGATGCTTCAGCGACTCTTTCACGGCAGTTTTTGTAATCTCATTGAATGTGATCCGCCGTGTATTCTTCTCATCCAGCTTCAGCGCCTGTGACAGATGCCATGAGATGGCCTCACCTTCCCGGTCCGGATCGGTTGCAAGATATACCTTATCTGCTTTTTTTACTTCTTTCCTGAGATTGGCAAGGATGTCGCCTTTTCCGCGGATAGTAATATATTTCGGTTCAAAATCATGCTCCACATCAATACCGAGCGA
>JAJQBM010000220.1 GCA_021203285.1 Clostridiales bacterium
ATATTCAAAGACGGCATCCACCAGCCACATCAGGGAAGCACCCCAGTACATCCAGCACAGGATGCCGGTTTTCATCGGGTTTTCCGGTGCGTTTTTATACCAGATCGCGGTGGACGCTACTGCGGCAAAGACGGTTATCAGTAAAGTCATAACAGGACAGCTCCTTTATTTTTAATGTGAAAAGCAGGCTTAGCGCTGTCTCTCTGCCTGCAGGGTGCGCGCAGCTCTTTTCTCCATCACGGAGGAGACCGCAACCATGCCGATCCATACGACCGTGACAAGGGCTGCCATGGATACGCCGACCGTGCTCATCTCGCGCAGCATTCCCGCCATGTCCTCCGGATTTGCGGCGGCTGTAAGGAACGGGAAGTACGGGGTGATCTCTCCGTGCCATATATGCTCAAAGCACAGGAGGGCGGAACCTCCCCAGAGCATTTTGTTGAGCCATTTCAGCTTCCGGGATAAAGGAAGGCTGACCTCACTTACGCCGTTTTCCATAGTTTGAGCGGAGATTTCTGCGGAGGCAGATTCATTTTTCTGCTCCTTTTTCTGTAATATTTTAGTGACAGCGGTCGTGGCGACTGCCTCAGCCGCAGGTACAAGAAAACATGCCATTTTATTTTCCTCCTGTTTAAATCTAACAAAAAGTGTAGCAGAAAATGCAGAAGAAATCAATCGGAAATTTGTCGGTGTAAGGGATTTTATCAGTGGGATAGCGGGTATCCGGCCCGCTATCCTTGAATCGGGATTTTTCCTATGGTATTCTGGAAATGAAAGGAGAATTTTTATGTCAGGAATATTATACGGTGTCGGCGTAGGGCCGGGCGATCCGGAGCTGATGACATTGAAAGCGGTGCGGCTGATCCGGGAGGCGGATGTCATCGCGGTGCCGGGAAAGGATCCTGCCGCGACGACGGCATATCAGATTGCAGCCGGTGCGGTGCCGAAAATTGCCGGGAAAGAGCTTGTGGGTATTTTCATGCCGATGGTTCATGACGCAAAGGAGAGGGAGCAGTATCACCGGCAGGGTGCAGAGATTCTGGAGGCGCTTCTGGATGAGGAAAAAACGGTTGCCTTTCTGACGCTGGGCGATGTGACAGTCTATTCGACTTTTTCCTATATTCAGAGGATGGTAGAGGCGGACGGCTATCTCTGCAGACTGGTCAGCGGCGTGCCGTCTTTTTGCGCGGCGGCGGCTGAACTGGGCATTTCCATCGGACTGGGGAAAGAACCGATCCATATTTATCCGGAAGCGCAAACTCTGGCGGAGGAGCTACCGAAGGAGGGAATGGTCGTCCTGATGAAATCCGGAAGCCGGCTTCGGGAGGTCAGAGAGAGCCTGCAGAACAGCGGGCGTGACGCCGTCATGGTGGAAAATTGCGGGATGCCCGGCGAAAAAATATACCGCCATGCCGATGAGATACCGGACACAGCGGGATATTTTTCAATCATCCTGTCGAGATAAGAAGGTTTTTCACTATTCCTGTGCGGATCGGATCCGTTTCAGCGGAATGCTTAGCAGCGGATACAGCACAAACGCGAGGATCAGCCCGACGCTGCCCTGTACGACGCTTCCGGGGATTCCGGCGACGGAGGCTGCCCATCCGAAAATAAAGCCTTCACTTACGCAGTAGCCTCCGGCAACAAATATGATGTCGATGAGGCCGCAGAGGATGACGCGGATCTGCGGATGGATATGGGAGGCAATCCGGCTGTGCCAGAACTTGCAGCCGCAGAGTGCGATCATTCCTTTGATGATGAAGGTGATCGGTACATAGATAAAATATCCGGTCAGCATGTCAGCCATGGTTGATCCGATGGCGGCGGCGAAAAACGCGCATGCCGGGTCGAGAAAAATCGCGCAGAGGATGACGAGGGAGTCGCCGGGGTGGATGTATCCCTGTGTCAGAGCGGTGGGAATCTGGATGCACATGGTCGCCACGCAGGTCAGGGCGGCGAAGAGTGCGGAGAGTACCAGTTTTTTGCTGTAAAGTTTTTCATAAAAATCAACCTTCCTTCTTTACAAGTCGTTTTTCTATGATTATAATCAAATCTGGGCATATGAAAATACCCAAAATCAGATTATTTTTAAATGCCAGAAAGGACGCCCGGATATGCTTACCTATTCTTTTGAAAACCTCGGCGGCGACGCCATGTATACCTATCTTTATAAATGTATGAGAGCAGATATTATGTCCGGTGCGTTAAGTAAGGGGGAGCGGCTGCCGTCGAAGCGTACCTTTGCGCGGCATCTGGGCGTAAGCACCATCACGGTTGAGAATGCCTATGCTCTGCTGCAGACAGAAGGGTATATCTACTCTGAGCCGAAGCGGGGGTATTTTGTATCGGATATCCAGAAACCGTTTGGGAGTGCGGGTTCCCCGCATAAGAGGGATTCTGGCATGGAGACAGGGCCAGATTACATAGAAAATAAGAGGCCAGATGACAATATAAACGGATGTGTCGGGCAGAATAATCCCGCACCGGAATGGTATGCGGATTTTTCAAGCAATCAGACCCGGCCGGAAAATTTTCCTTTTTCCGTCTGGACTAAGCTGAACCGTCAGGTGATGGCGGATCAGGGGGCGCATCTTCTGCAGAATCCGCCGGGCGGCGGCGTGTATGAACTGAGATCAGCCATTGCTGCTCACTTGCGGGATTTTCGGGACATGCATGTCTCGCCGGAGCAAATCATTGTCGGCGCGGGGACAGAATATTTATATGGAATGCTGATTCAACTTCTGGGATTTGACAGCATCTACGCTATGGAGGATCCGGGATATCAAAAGATCGGAAATATTTATGAGGCGCACGGGGTCTCCTGCCGGTATATTGAGTTGGACCACTGCGGGATGCGGCCGGAGCTTCTGGAGGATTCCGGGGCGAACGTGATTCATATTTCTCCTTCCCATCATTTCCCGACAGGGATCACCATGCCAATCAGCCGGAGGTACGAGCTTCTGGGCTGGGCAGCCAGAGCGGAAGGCCGGTATATTATTGAAGACGATTACGACAGCGAGTTCCGCATGTCCGGGAAGCCGATCCCGACGTTGCAGAGCATTGATCGGAACGATCAGGTCATCTATATCAATACGTTTACCAAGAGTCTGGCCTCCACGATCCGGATCAGCTATATGGTACTGCCGGAGCCTTTGCTGGAGAAGCTTCGCAGACGGCTGGGATTTTATTCCTGCACGGTGTCCAATTTTGAACAGTATACGCTGGCGGCCTTCATTCGGGACGGGTATTATGAAAAACACATTAACCGGATGCGCAGCAGCTACCGGCGGAAACGGAATGCGCTGCTGGATGCGATCGCGGCCAGTCCGTTGGCGGATATGGTCACGATCTCGGAGGAAGATGCTGGGCTTCATTTCCTGATGCGTGTGGACACGGAATTGGAGGACGAACAAATTATTGAGAGGGCTGCGCAGCGGGGGATACGGATCACGAGTCTGGCGCATTATTATCATTGTGCGGGCACAGTTTCGGAGCACACCTTTGTGATCAACTATTCGAATATTGAGGAGGAGCGGATCGGGGAAGCGGTGCAGAGGCTGTATGGTGTTTTTTGAAGAGATTAGCAAAAGTTATAATGGGAGCTTCCTGTATAATTCAAAATGCAGAGGGGGTTGACTAAAGAAAATACCTCAAGTAGATTCAGATTATTACTGACCTGGCAAGTTGGTAAAATCTAAATCATACAAGAGGTATCCGAAATGAATGTTAAAACGAAAGTATCAAAAAATCAAGTATTAAAAGAAACTGTTTCTGCTGTAAGTGTTTTTCAGCAGGAAGAAATCCGAATAAAAGCAGATGAGATACTGAAAGGGCTCAAGTCATCCACATGGAAGGAACTTGAAGTTGGACGCAAATTTGAAAAGAATAAAAAACTTACCTTTATCAGTGATGATATGCTGATTGTCGGCTGCGATGTTGGCAGTGAAACACATTTTGCCAGAGGCATTGATACGCGCGGAAGAGAACTGAGCAGGAAGCCGTTTCCTTTCAGCAATGATGCCGAAGGATTCCAGAGTGCAAAGGACTGGGCGGTCAGCCTGGCCGCAATGAATGGAAAGAATCAGATCGTATTGGGCCTTGAGCCAACCGGACATTACTGGTTTTGCCTCGCCACATGGATGATCTCTAACGGGATCAGCGTTGTCCAGGTCAATCCCTATGCTGTAAAGCAGACCAAGGAGATTGAGGACAACAGTCAGTTGAAGGATGACCGGAAGGATCCGAAGCTGATTGCCAATCTCGTGAAAGACGGGAATTATGGTGTGCCGTACCTTCCAGATGGTTTGTATGCTGACATCCGCGGGCTGTCCATGTTCCGCGACCAGCTTACGGAAGACCGGATCCGCTATATCAACCGGCTCCACAGGGAGATGAAAATCTTTTTCCCGGAATATAAGGACGCATTCGGAAAAGTGGACGGTGCATTCTGCATGGAAGTATTGAAAACAGCACCGTTTCCGGAGGATATCAATGCACTTGGTACAGATGGGATTCGGAATATCTGGCATAAAGCGAAACTCCATGGACGCGGGTAT
>JAJQBM010000272.1 GCA_021203285.1 Clostridiales bacterium
ACCTCCGAGATCTACAGAGTTTAGATCGTCGGCAGCGTCAGATGTGTATAAGAGTGATGGTGCAGATGACCACGGTGATCCTGCTGCGGATCGTCCTCTACGCGCCGATCATTGCCATCGGCGGGATTGTCAGGGTGGTTACTTCCCACACCGGGCTTGCATGGATTATCGTGGTGGCGGCTTTGGCGATGACCGGTCTGATTATCGGACTGGTGGCAGTTGCCATGCCGAAATTTAAGATTGTGCAGAGATTGATCGACCGGGTCAATCTGGTTTCCAGAGAAATCCTGGAGGGCGTTCCGGTAATCCGGGCGTTCGGCAGAGAGAAATACGAGGAGCAGCGGTTTGACCGGGCGAACGATTCGCTGATGCGGGTGCAGTTGTTCACGAACCGCGTTATGAGCTTTATGATGCCGTGTATGATGTTCGTGATGAACGGCGTCAACCTGCTGATTATCTGGTTCGGCGCGAGGGGAATGGATGAGGGTCTGATGCAGGTGGGCGACCTGGTGGCTTTTATGACTTATGCGCTGCAGATCATCATGGCCTTTATGATGATTGAGATGATTTCCATCATGATGCCGAGGGCAGCCGTGGCTGCGAACCGTATTGATGAGGTAATCAAGACGGAGAGCGAGATCCGGGACAGCGAAAATGCGCCGTCCTATGAAGAGAAGCAGTTCAAAGGAGAGATTACCTTTGACCATGTCAGTTTTGCATATCCGGGCGCACCGGATCCGGTCCTCAGGGACATTACCTTTACCGCAAAGCCGGGGACGACCACGGCGATCATCGGCAGCACCGGCTGCGGGAAATCTACGCTGGTGAATCTGATCCCGCGGTTTTATGATGTGACGGAGGGCGCCATCCGGCTGGACGGCGTGGATATCCGTGAGATCGGCCAGCAAAAGCTCCGCGCCCAGATCGGTCTGGTTCCGCAGAAAGGGTTCCTGTTCTCCGGAACGATTGAATCCAACATCAAATATTCCGGCGACAGTGTCACGGATGCACAGATGGAGGAGGCGGCGGCCACGGCACAGGCCACGGAATTCATTGACCAGAAGAACGACCGTTACCAAAGCGCTATCGCACAGGGCGGGTCGAACGTGTCCGGCGGCCAGAAGCAGCGGCTTTCCATTGCCCGTGCGCTGGCGAAGAATGCGCAGATCCTGATTTTTGACGACAGCTTTTCCGCGCTGGATTACAAGACGGATGTGGCGCTGCGAAAGGAATTGGGACGGAAGTCCGCGGGCGCGACCGTGCTGATCGTCGCCCAGCGTATATCTACGGTTCTGTATGCCGATGAGATTCTGGTCATGAACGAGGGCCGGATCGTAGGCAAAGGCACGCATGAGGAACTTATGAAGAGCTGCGAGACCTACCGGGAGATCGCAAGGAGCCAGCTGAGTGATCAGGAGCTCGCTTTGAATGGAGGTGCTTTGTAATGCCGATGAGAAGAAACCAGTCACAAGAGAAAGCAACAAATTTCTGGGGAAGCATCGGAAAATTGTTCCGGTACATGGGGCGTTACAGAATCGGCGTCATTCTGGTACTTCTGTTTGCGGTTGCCAGCACGATTTTTAACGTATACAGTCCGAAACTTTTGGGAAATGCGACCACGGAACTGTCCAACGGATTTATTGCAAAGGTTATGGGTACCGGCGGCATTGATTTCGGAGCTATCGGGAAGATCCTGCTGACCCTGCTGGCTTTGTATGTGGCGAGTTCCATATTTAACTTCCTGCAGGGCTGGATTATGGCCGGAATCAGCCAGAGGATCAGCTACAGCCTGCGCAAAGACATCAGTGAGAAAATCAACCGCATGCCGATGGCGTACTTTGACTCCCAGCCGATCGGAGACGTGCTCTCCAGAATCACAAACGATGTGGATACGCTGGGGCAGAGCTTAAACCAAAGTCTCCGTCAGTTGATTACCAGTGTTGCGACCATGGTGGGCGTCATCATCATGATGCTGACCATCAGTCCGCTGATGACGCTGATCACGGTCATTATTTTACCGGTGTCCCTGATCTGTGTGATGATCATTATACGGTTCAGCCAGAAGCACTTCAAGGCGCAGCAGCATTATTTGGGCCAGATCGACGGCCAGATAGAGGAGAGCTTCAGCGGCCAGAACATCATCAAAGCCTTCGACCGCGAGGATAAGGTCATGGATGAGTTCAGGAATACCAACGAAAAGCTGTACCAATCCGCATGGAAAAGCCAGTTCCTGTCCGGTCTGATGCAGCCCGTCATGAACATGATCAGTAATGCCGGTTATGTGGCGGTTGTGATCGTGGGCGGCGTCCTGGCCGCTGCGGGAACGATACAGATCGGCGATATCGTTTCCTTTACCCAGTATGTCCAGCGGTTCACACAGCCGATGACGCAGTTAGCGCAGGTGTCCAACATGTTCCAGAGCATGGCAGCCGCCGCGGAGCGTATCTTTGAATTCATGGAGGAGCCGGAGGAGATCCAGACCGTGGAGAATCCGGTGCAGTTGACAGACGCCGCGGGCGATGTGAAATTTGACCATGTAAGCTTTGGCTATCATGAGGACAAGATCATCATTCATGACTTCAACAGCAAGGCGAAGCCGGGACAGACCGTGGCGATCGTCGGGCCTACCGGCGCCGGGAAGACGACGATGGTCAAGCTGCTGATGCGTTTCTATGATGTGAACACCGGCGCCATCCGGGTGGACGGTCACGATCTGCGCGATTTCAATCGCCGGGATTTGAGGCAGAACATCGGCATGGTATTGCAGGATACATGGCTGTTTAACGGCACGATCATGGAAAATATTCGCTACGGAAAGCCGGATGCCACGGACGAGGAGGTCATCGAGGCGGCGAAAATCGCGCGGGCAGACTCGTTTATCCGGACGCTGCCCGGCGGGTATGATATGGAGATCAATGAGGAGGCCAACAATATCTCCCAGGGACAGAAACAGCTACTTACCATTGCGCGTGCTGTTCTTGCGGATCGCCCGATCCTGATTCTGGATGAGGCGACCTCGAGCGTGGATACCCGCACGGAGCTGCTGATTCAGGAGGCGATGAACCGCCTGATGGAAGGCAGGACCAGCTTCGTCATTGCGCACCGCCTTTCCACTATCCGCGATGCGGATATCATTCTCGTCATGCGGGACGGCGACATCGTGGAGCAGGGCAACCATGAGGAGCTGCTGCGGCAGAATGGTTTCTATGCGGAGCTGTATAACGCGCAGTTTGAGCAATAAACCATTTGCAATCATGATCAACAGCGGAAGCGTATCTGTTTTACGGTTCCGCTGTTGGTGTATCAGAAACATAAAAATAAATCAATGCTATTTTACAAGGAGGTTGAAATGAAGGAGGAATTTACCCGGCTGAAAAACGATATGGAACAAAGTGCGAAAACCGTGGCAGTCACCGGCGCGGGCATTTCGTATCTCTATGGGATGCGCAGGCTGAAACAGAGCGTGGGGATCATGAATGCAAGAAAAGTCTTTTCCGTCTCATATATCCGCAAAAATCCGGAGAGATTTTACGAGGTCATGAAAGACGCGTTTCTGGATGCGATTTTTATAAAGGGACCGAGTACCGTCCATAAACAGCTTGCGAAGTTGGAGCAGGAGGGGAAACTCTACGGCATTGTAACCCAGAATATGGACTGCCTGCACACGATTGCCGGATCGCAGAATGTGGTGGAATTTCAGGGCAGCTTTCGCGATAATATTTGCATCGACTGCGGGGACCGATTGTTTGATTACCATGTGTGGAATCAGGGGCAGGCGCCCCGGTGCGAAAAATGCGGGGAGCCTCTGATGCCGACCGGATTTTACATGGATGCGGGAATTCGAGACAGTGTTTCCAAAGAAAATATGAGGAAGGCGGCAGATATGATATCTGAAGCGGATCTTGTGCTGGTGATCGGCACCACCGGTTTCCGAAGTGATGAATACCTGAGCCGCATGAAAAAGGGGACGAAGCTTGTGCAGATTAATCCCTCTGAGACAGAGTTTGACCGCATGGCTGATCTGAATATCCGGACAACTGCCGCGGAAGCTTTGGATGCGGTCCTGAACGGATAAAAGGAGTGTGCGCATGAGTTTCTTTAAAGGAAGTCCGAAAGGAGATCAAATACAGCAGTTGGCCGATTATATCGACCACAGCAGCAGTATCGTCGCAATTACGGGGGCCGGTATTTCCGTTGCCGGGGGAGGTGTGACATATTGGCAGATGGCTCTCTCCAACCGCCGCGCCGGCGTTACGCCTCGGGCCGGAGACAGTTATAAATCTTTTCTGCCGACGTATCTGGACAACATGTTTTCTTATCAGCCGAGCTTTGCCCATTACGCCTTGGCAGAGCTGGAAAAAGAAGGCAAATTTATCGGAATTATCACGACAAATGTGGATTGTATGCATACCATTGCCGGTTCGAAGAATGTCGCGGAAATTCAGGGCAGCCTTCAGGTCAACTGCTGCGCCAAATGCGGTCGGCATTACGACGGGTATGAAATCTGTAAACAGGATGAGCTGCCTCTCTGTGAAGCGTGCG
>JAJQBM010000189.1 GCA_021203285.1 Clostridiales bacterium
AATGAGGGCCGTCTGATGAATCTCTCCAAGGATCCGGAGTTCAAAGCGCGCAAGGCTCACTACACAGCGGTTTGCGAGCCGACAACACCGCCGTCCAAGGAAAAATAGTCCATATTCAGAATTGTTTTTTGCGTCAGGCTCATATATTGTGAGCCTGACGATACTATTTGATTTTCAGGGAATGAAGGTATACTTTTGGGATAGGAAATCAATTTTGTATGGGGAACATAAGGCAGGGAACCGCGGGTATCTCATTGAAAGCGGGGGCTTTTGGTGAGATCGTTCCCTGTTTCTATGTGGAGGAAAGAGTCAGGATACCGCTCCTGTTGCAGTAGATTTTATAACAATATCATAAAAAGAAAAGAGGGTACTGAAAATGGCAGATTTTAAATTTGAACCCATGCGGAGTCTGATCTATGTGGACTGCGAGTGCGAGGATTACAGACCGAAGCTGCAGAGATGGCTTTACAAGACACATGTTCCGGACAGCATTTCCCAGTTTGAGCCGTATGTGACGAAGTATGCGTTTTATCCGTCCTTCCCGATCCCGCCTGAGGGCGATCGTTTCGGGTATGCGAGAATGCAGCTCACCGAGCATCACTGGCTGGTGAGTGATCTGGATCCCCGTCTGGAAATCAAGGCGATCGCGGAGACCTTCCCGCTGGATGTGCTGGTATGGCAGGGCAATATCCCGGCGGCAGCGCTTGGCGGCGGCCAGATCGATTCTGAGGGAGACGCCGGAAACGCAGCGCGTCAGTCCAACGACGCAGCGGGCAAGCCGTTCATCTTCTGCTTCCTTCCGATGTGGTGGGAGAAGGATATCAAGGGCAAGGGCCGCACGATCGAGGACGGCGCAAACTACCGCTACAATATGTCCATCGGATTCCCGGAGGGCGTAGACAAGGCGGAGGGTGAGAAGTGGCTCTTTGAGAAAGTGATTCCGATCATGGAGGCAGCTCCGGAGGTCACCCGTATTCTGGCTAGCAAGGTGAAAAAGGACATCAACGGCTGCGTGATGGACTGGACGCTTGAGATCTGGTTTGAGAATCAGTCCGGATGGTACAAGGTGATGGTTGAGGATATGAAGGCGCTGGAGAAGCCCGCGTGGGCGCAGCAGGATGCCTTCCCGTTCCTGAAGCCGTATCACAACATCTGCAGCGCGGCGGTTGCGGATTATACCTCGGCAAACAATCTGACAAATTATCACGGATACATCACGATGCGATAGTCTGTATGGTAAATATTTTGATTCTTTTCCCCGGAGGCGGTGCTTCCGGGGATTTTTGTGCGAAATGTGATTTTTTTATATTTTTACTTGACATATGGGAAGAGTTAATATAAACTAACCTCAGAAGGCAATGAGGAGCCTTATATTTTTTGAAAACGAGTTATAACAAACTAACTAAAGTAAGGGAGACATAATTATGAGCATAGTGATCATCGGAGGACATGAGCGGATGGAGACACAGTACAAGAATATCTGTAAGCGGTACAAATGTAAGGCCAAGGTGTTTACCAAGATGAAGACCGACCTGAAAAACAAGATCGGCAGTCCGGATCTGATGATTTTATTTACATCCACCGTCTCCCACAAGATGGTGCACTGCGCGGTGGCGGAGGCGGAGCGCAGTAATGCGATCGTCGAGCGTTCCCACAGCAGCAGCGCCAGCGCGCTGATCGGGATTCTGGAGCAGTACGCCTGATTATATGGTTTTGAATTGTTGAAAAAGTAGGAATTTGTGCGTCGGGAATAGACGGAGGAAAAGAGGGAAATACTAGAAACAACAAAAACAGCAGCAGGAGGACATTTATGCCGACGGAGACAATCACACGGTATCTGACAAGCAAAAAGACAGCAAAAAATATCCAGATGAATCTGGTTATGCAATGTGCGCCGGTTTTGAAGAATGTGAAGATGTCCTGTCTGTTTACGATGCCGGCCGGGTGCTGTGATAGAATCGCCTTTCATCTTCGTAGGACCGGCGTGCGGTTTTGCTGCATGCGCAGAGGAAATGAGCGGGAGCTTATTTTCCTGTATCGGGAGGAGTGGCTGAAGTCCTATCTGGAACAGGAGGATGTCGCTGTATTTTTGAGTCAGTATGGTTATACGGGAGGATCTCTGGATCAGAAGCTGCAGCATCTGAGAGAACAGATTTCGTATTTTTATTGTAAATCACAGGGGTTTCCCCATGAGATGGGCGTATTCCTCGGCTATCCGCTGGAGGATGTCGCGGGATTTATCGAGCATCAGGGAAGAAATTGCAGCTACATAGGGTATTGGAAGGTATACTCCGATGTAGAGCGCGCGAAGCGGATGTTCTGTGCGTTTGACGAGGCGAAAGACTGCGCCGTGAACGAATTTTTTTCCGGAAAAAACATTCGGGAAATCGCCTGTTGATAAAATAGAAAAGAGGAGATAAAAAATGGCAGAGGTAAAAATTCTTTATTGGTCAGGAACGGGAAACACGGCGACGATGGCACAGCTCGTCGCGGACGGCGTGACAGCCGGAGGCGCGACGCCGGTGATCGTCCCGTTTGAGGAGACCACGCCGGACGCTCTGGCGAGTGAGACGGCTTATGCGCTAGGCTGCCCGTCCATGGGTTCGGAGCAGCTGGAGGAGTCTGTGGTAGACCCGTTTGTCGAGTAGCTTATCGCTTCCGTATCCGGGAAAAAGATCCTGCTTTTCGGATCCTACGGATGGGGCGACGGCGAGTGGATGAGAGACTGGGTAGAGCAGATGACAGGCGCAGGAGCCGAGATGATCGAGGCGGAGGGTGTGATCTGCAATGACGCGCCGGATGCCGATGCGGAGGAAGCATTGACTGCTGCGGGGAAAGCATTGGCTGCGGCGGTAAACTAAGACAAACCCCAAAACATACCTTCATAAAACCAGAGAAACGCCGGGGAGAGATCTCCGGTGTTTTTCTGTCCCCATAGTCGGATTATGTGAAAATAATGTCGGATTTCCCGGGATATTCGACGGAGGTTTTCTGCGATTTCGGATGGAGCATGCATATATTTTTGGCTTGCGGAGATATTAAGAAAAACATTAGATTGAAAGGAAAACAGATGTCAGAGCAGGTCGGAAGACAGAGTTTATTATTTGAAAATCCACCTTATCTTATCAGCAGCAGTTCCGTAGTGGGGACGAAGGAGGACGAGGGCCCTCCGGGAGAAGCGTTTGATATGGTGGGCGAGGATGATATGTTCCACAGTGAGAACTGGGAGGCGGCGGAGAGCGCGCTCCAGAAGAAGGCGATGGAGATTATGATGGGAAAGGCCAATGTGGCTCCGGGCGACATCCGCTATCTGTTCGGCGGCGATCTGCTGGGACAGTCGGTGGCGACCTCCTTCGGCCTCGAATCCTTTGAGATACCGTTGGTGGGGCTGTACGGAGCCTGTTCCACATGCGGCCTGGCGTTGTCGCTGGCAGCGATGACTGTGGCTGCTGGCTACTCTGATCTGGCGGCGGCGGTGACATCCAGCCATTTTGCCAGCGCGGAAAAGCAGTTCCGTTTTCCGCTGGAGTATGCGAACCAGCGCCCGCTGTCCACGACATGGACCGTCACCGGGAGCGGCGCGTTTTTGCTGGCGGGGAAAGAAAAGACGGAGGAGCTGGAAAGACGGGTATTTCCCGGCAAAGTGGTCGGGGAGGGTGACCGGGAAATGGAGAGCCGGAAATGGACGAAGCAGTATCGGGTGAAAATCACCGGCGTCACAACGGGCCGAATCATTGATTACGGTGTGAGGGACGCGATGAATATGGGCGCGGCCATGGCTCCCGCGGCGAAGGATGTCATCGAGGCTCACCTGCAGGATTTCGGACGGGAGCCTGCCTATTATGACAAGATCGTCACCGGCGATCTGGGCGAGATTGGACGTGAGATTCTGATTGATCTTCTCCACGGGAAGGGGATCGATATCTCCGAAAATCATACGGACTGCGGGCTCGAGATTTTTGACAACAAAAAACAGGGAACCGGTTCCGGCGGGAGCGGGTGTGACTGCTCGGCCGTGACGCTGAGCGCTCGATTTCTTCCCCTGCTCGCATCCGGAAAGCTGCGGCGGATTCTCTTTGTTCCCACCGGTGCGCTGCTGTCGAAGATCAGCTTCAACGAGGGACAGAATGTGCCGGGAATCGCGCATGCGGTTGTATTGGAGAGAGAGGAGGACTGAGACGATGGATTATTTCAACGCATTCTGGGTGGGAGGATTGATCTGTGCGTTGGTGCAGATTCTGATTGATAAAACGAAAATGCTGCCGGGGCGGGTGATGGTTCTGCTGGTCTGTACCGGCGCGGTGCTCGGCGCGGTCGGCGTTTATGAGCCATTTTCGCAGTTTGCCGGGGCAGGTGCAATCGTGCCGCTGCTCGGATTCGGGAACACGCTCTGGAAGGGGATGAAGACAGCGGTGGACGAGAGCGGTTTTCTGGGTCTGTTTATGGGCGGATTTACTTCCTGCGCGGTCGGCGTGTCCGCAGCGCTGATTTTCGGGTATCTGGTTTCGCTGATCTTTCAGCCGAAGATGCGGAAGTGA
>JAJQBM010000200.1 GCA_021203285.1 Clostridiales bacterium
CCTCTGTGTCGATCGGGTACGGCAGATCCAGATAAATCGGGTTGTCCTCATCAACGGTAATGCCTTCCTCGGCGAGCTCCTCGATCGCCATCTGCAGGTACTCCATCGCGTTGTCCGGATTGTACCATCCGTCATATCCGTCGCTGGAGCCGATGCCATCATTAGCCTCCGGATCCCATGCGGTAATCGGAATACCGTCCGCATCGATCTGTGCCTGCACGATCTCGCCATAGTATGTGCCGGCCGGGAAGGTGGTCTCCGTGCCATTGATATCAATGGTCACATCCTCTTCCAGAGACACAAAGTTGCCCGGAACAATCGAATTTCTCAGAGAATTGTACTTCAGATCCTCGCCGTTGCTCTGCGCATTGTAGGAAGCACGGTCAAGCGCAAAGTCAATGGCCAGACGGAAGTTCTGGTTGCTGACCGCCGCGTTGGTCCGCTCCGCATCCTCCTCTGTCTGAGAAGAAACAGCAGTTGTTGTGTCGTTTACGTTAGCAAACGCGGTACGGTTCAGGTTGATAAAGCTCTGATAGGTCGTCGCGTCGGTATCGGTAACATGCGCATAATAATCATAATATACATTTCCGTCATCGTCTGACTCAACCTTTGCCAGCTCCAAAGCGGAGGTGTTAAGGCTTGCGCTGTCAATGGTTCCGCTGAGGACATCATAGTAGGACTTGGTCGCATCGGTGCCGTCCTCAAAGATCCAGTTGATGGTCTTGACATTAATGTTGTCTGCGTTCCAGTAGGACTCGTTCGCGGAGAAGACGATCTTGTTGCTCTCCGTCGCATTTGTGATCACATACGGTCCGCAATATGCAATACTGTCAGAATTCAGTCCGTAAGTATAGTCAGACGCGCTCGCGTCATACTCCACGCCGAACTTGCCGCCCTGAGACGTATAGTAGGAACGGCTCATCGGAGCAAAAACGCTGTAGCCCAGCATGGTCATAAAGTAAGAACAGGGCTCCTCCAGCGTGTAGACCAGTGTGTAGTCATCCACAGCCTCGACACCAACCTCGGCGAAATCGGTCACCTCGCCGGAAATATACTCGGAAGCATTGACAATAAGACCCTCAATCAGATACTCCAGGCCGCCCTGCGCATCCATCATGTGCTGCATACCCGCCACAAAATCATCTGCAGTCAGGTCAGCAACTTCACGTCCCTGGGAATCGACCCAGACCACGCCCTCACGAATGTGGAAGGTATAAGTCAGGCCGTCGTCGGAAACTTCCCAACTCTCCGCCAGCGCCGGCTGAATCTCATTTTCGATATCATACTCAACCAGTCCGTCGTAAGTATTGATCAGTGCCTCCGCATCGACAGAAAGAGAGGACGACAGGATATCATAGGTCGCCGGATCTTCTGTGTACGGATAATTATATTCATCTTTTAAAGTATAACCGTTTTCCTCGAGATAGGACTTTGCCCACTCCTCATAAGTGCCGGTACCTTTCAGCTCCGCCCACTGTTCCTTCATCTCCGCGTAATCCTCCGCGTTGATCAACTCGGTGGTAACGAGCAACTGGTGGTAACGGACATTATCAGAACCCCAAAGAACTGTGCTGCATGTATACGGTGCCACTCTGGACAGCTGATAGCGCCCCCCCTGTGTCGTCATCGGGATGGTCACACCGGACTCCAACAGATAAGCCTCCGCCTGTGCCATCAGTGCGTAACACTCTGAAACAGTCTCTGCCGCCTTCGCCTCCTCATAAACCGCATAGAAAGCTCCAAGTGCGTCATCGTAAACCGCAGCGGATGTCTCCTCGTAACCGTCAGGCATCCCGCCCGCTTCCTCAGAACCGGTGTCCGCATCCGCCTCTGCTTCCTCAGTAGCAGATGTGTCCGTCGTGTACTCGGAACTGCTGCTGCCGCCGCATGCCGCAAGGCTCATCGCCATCGCGCCCACGAGCAGCAGACTGACTACTCTCTTCTTCATGTTCTTTTCCTCCTTTTCTCAGTTTTCACAAATTGATTGCAAAAGCTTCACAAAAAATACATGATCACTTTACTCTCATCTTAGTGATTTGTCAACCTGCGGCGGACATTTTTCCGCAGGATAAATACACCAATGGGCCGTGAATCGTAATACACCACTCACAACTCCTCCGTCAGACGGGCAATCTCATCAATAATCTCGCCAATATAGGCAATCGTGTCCATGAGCGGTTTCTCCGATTTCAGATTCACCCCGGCGGCCGCCGCAAACTCCTCCGGCGACAGTGTGCCGCCAGCCGCCAGCGCCTTTTTCCAGTCTGCCAGCGCCGCATCGCCCTCTGTCTCGATCCGTCGGCACATCTGTGTCCCGATGGTAAGACCGGCAAAGTAGACATAGGAGTAGAGCTGCATATAGTAATGCGGCTGACGCATCCATGTAAGCTCCGCGCCCTCCGTGATCTCAACCTCGCCGCCCCAGAACTGCACCAGCGTCTCCCGCATGATCCGGTTTAAGGTCTCCGCCTGCACGCTGCCGCCCGCATCGACAATCTTATAGACCTCCCGCTGATACGCTGCCTCCAACAGATGCGTCACAAAATTGTGATAATACGTGTTGGAGATCATGCAGGAGAGCACCCACCGGCGGAACCGCTTGTCCGGATTCGTTTTTAACAGATAGTGCGCCATGATAATTTCATTGGTCGTGGACGGAGCCTCAACGATAAAATCCTGATCATAGGTGTCAAACCATGACTGATTCGCCGAGGCAAGGCGGAAATGTCCCGCATGTCCCAGCTCATGCGCCAACGTCAGCACATCCGACATCCGCTCATTCCATGTCAATAAAATATAGGAATTTTTCCGGTACGGGGAGGCGCAGAACCCGCCGGTCTCCTTGCCCTGATTCCGGGCAAAATCCACCCACCGGTCACGAAACGCCTCGTGTACCATCGCCACATAATCCTCTCCTAGCAGGGACAGACCCTTTGCCAGATAATCCTCCGCCTCCGCAATAGTGATTTTCGGATTATAGTCACTGTCAATCGGAAGCTTTAAGTCCGCATAGGTCATTTTATCCAGATGATGTACCCGCTGCACCAGCTTCGCATACCGCCGCATGTGGGGCGCCAGATGCTCCATGATCAAATCGATCTGGCGATCGTAGATCTCACGGGAGACCTTCTGTCCGAAAAGCAGGCTGTCAAACACAGAATCAAAGCCGCGCAGATCCGCCATCGTTTTTTCTTTCTGCACCTGCGTGTTATAAATCGCCGCCGTGATATTCTCGTACTGCCTCAGCTTGCCCGAAAAGGCGCGAAATGCTTCGCGGCGGACATTCGTCCGCGCATCATACTCATAATCATCCTCGAAGAGGGAGTAGCCCAGCGGATATTCCGCTCCGTCTGCCGTGAACGGCTCAAACTTCATGTCCGCCAGCTTTACCACATGATAAAGCTCATAAGGCGCTTCCAGCGTCGCCGCGAGCCTGGTCAAGGCCTCCTCAGTCTTTGCGTCAAGCCGGTGCGGCTTTTTCCGCAGAATCTCTGCCAGATAGTGGCCGTTGGATGTCGTCATCTCCATGGCCGCCCGAAGCAGAGACTCGTCCGCCTCCGAGAGTTCACTCTCAATAAAGCCAAACTCTCCCGCCATTTGCGCCTGCTCCCGCTGAATCATCGACTGGCGCTCCTGAAGTTCCGTGTCATAGTAATCCACCGCCGCCGCCAGACCGCAGTAATTGCCCACGAGATCCATCTTCTCTGCCAGCGCCTGCCACGCATCCAGACACGCGTTGATCCGCTCCGGTGTCGTCAGCTTCCCTTTGTAATTCTCCGCGATCCGGGCACACATACGTTTTGACTCCTCGTGATCCGCCAGCATGTCCTCCTCCGTCGCGTACAGATGGGTCAGATCCCATGTGAGCCCGGCCGGAATCTCTTTTCTTTTCGGTAAATCCATCGCTTTCTCCTCTCTTTCCAATCAATTCTTGTATGAATAGTAATCAAATATTCCCTGAATCACATCCGCAATTTCCATAATCATTTCCATACTGATCTCTCCTCTTTTCCGATAACCGCGCACCCGCAGGTCCAGCATCCGCAGTTGCTCACATTCCACAAGTCCCTTTATCTCTCCCGTCTCCACGTAAACGTGCAGTGGGCCGGGTGTCGATTTTGAACGCACCGGACAGACGATTACCTCCTCCGTTCGATTGAAATAATTTTTGCTCACAACCAATACCGGGAAGGAAATTCCTTCAACAGACAAAATATCTCCCTGTGAAATCTCAAACAAAAGCTACCACACCTCTCTTCCTACAGGCTCACCCCATGAAATCTCATTATCAAGGTTTAACTCACCGTCATACTCTGCCGCTCGTTCTTCTAACGTCTTATGCTTATATGTCTTAGAAAGAACGATATCACCATCAACGATTTTTATATTCAGATATTCATTCAAATGAATTCCCAGTGTATCCAACAAATCCTTAGAAAAGCGAATTCCCTGACCATTCCCCCATGATTTTACCTGAGTTACCATATTGACCTCCTGTTTCATTTTAGTATATACAAAGTATATACCCG
>JAJQBM010000158.1 GCA_021203285.1 Clostridiales bacterium
ACATATATATATTTATGCGTTTCACGCAGTTTTTTCACGGAAAGGAGTTATCTACATGAAAATCATCTGTTCAAAATCAGACCTGGCAAAAGGAGTGAATATCGTATCCAAGGCTGTGCCTTCCAAAACAACGATGTCTGTTCTCGAATGTATATTGATCGACTCTTCTGCCGGAAAGATTACAATGACGGCGAACGACATGGAACTCGGCATTGAGACTGTCGTCGACGGAAAAATTGAGGAAAGAGGAATCCTTGCACTGGATGCAAAGATTTTCTCGGAAATTGTCCGAAAGCTTCCGGACAACGAAGTGATTATTGAGTCTGATAATTCTTTCCGCACAACTATTAAATGCGAAAAGGCTTTATTTAATATAGTCGGAAGATCCGGAGAAGATTTTTCCCGCCTTCCCTATGTAGAGAAAAATGAAGCGGTCTCTGTTTCACAGTACACACTGAAGGATGTTGTGAGACAGACGATTTTCTCCATTTCGGATAATGAAAATAACCGGATGATGTCCGGAGAATTATTTGAAATTCAGGAGAACAGACTCCGTGATGTTTCTCTGGACGGACACCGTATCTCCATCCGGAATATCGAGATGAAGGAGAAATATGAATCGAGAAAGGTCGTCGTTCCGGGCAAGACATTGCAGGAAGTCAGCAAGATTCTGACCGGTGAAGCGGAAGATATGGCGGATATCTATTTTACGCAGAATCATGTTTTGTTCGAGTTTGATCAGACGAAGGTTGTGTCCAGACTGATCGAGGGCGAGTATTTTCACATTGATCAGATGCTTTCCTCCGATTATGAGACGAAGGTTCGGGTAAATAAGAGAGATTTTCTGGATTGTATCGACCGTGCGACGCTGCTGGTGCGCGAGGGAGATAAAAAGCCGATCATCTTAAATATAACCGATCACTCCATGGAACTGAAAATTCGCTCTTTTATCGGATCGATGGATGAAGAGATGAAAATCGAGAAAGAGGGAAAGGATATCATGATAGGGTTTAATCCGAAGTTCTTCATGGATGCGCTCCGCGTGATTGATGATGAAGAGATTACTCTTTATATGGTGAATCCGAAGGCGCCCTGTTTTATCCGGGATGAGGATAAAAATTATATTTATCTGATTCTCCCTGTCAATTTTAACGCTGCCACTGTGTAGCCGGAGAGAGGAAAATGAAAACAATCAAAATAAGAGATGAATTTATCAAGCTCGGACAGGCAATGAAGCTGGCGGGTTGTGTGGACTCCGGCGTGGAGGCAAAAGAAGTGATCCAGAACGGAGAGGTTGAGGTAAACGGAGAAGTTGATCTTCACCGCGGAAGAAAGCTGAAAGAGGGCGATGTGTTTACTTTCGGCGGGGAAAGTTATCAGATTGGCAAATGATCATTCAATCATTGGAATTAAAAAATTTCAGAAACTACAGGGAACTTCATATTTCCTTTGACCGGCGGACAAACATTCTCTACGGAGATAACGCGCAGGGAAAGACGAACATTCTAGAATCTCTCTATGTGAGCGGAACGACAAAGTCTCACCGGGGAAGCAAGGACAGAGAGATGATTCTCTTTGAGGAGGAGGAGGCCCATATCCGGACCTTCGTGGAAAAAAAGGGAATCGAACATCAGATTGATATTCATTTAAAAAAGAATAACGCCAAGGGAATTGCCATTGACCGAGTGCCGATCCGAAGGGCGGGAGAGCTGTTCGGAATGTTAAATATTGTTGTTTTTTCTCCGGAAGACCTTAATATTATCAAAGAAGGACCTTCCCGGAGAAGAAAATTTCTGGATATGGAGATGAGTCAGATTGATCGGATTTATATGAATGATCTGTCGCATTACAACCGCGTCTTGAAGCAGAGAAATCAGTTGTTGAAGGATTTGTATTATCGTCCGGATCTGGAGGAAACGCTTTGCGTCTGGGATGAACAGTTGGTTTGTTATGGGAAGCGCTTGATTGAACAGAGAAAAAATTTTATAAATCAGTTCAATGAGATTGCCGCAGTGATTCACAAGAGGATATCGGGTGGAAGAGAAACTCTTTGTCTGGAATATGAGTCGGATTGTGATGCTGCTGATTTTGAGGATGAGGTGAAAAATTCTGTCGAGAAGGATAAAAGAATTGGTATGACATCCTGCGGTCCGCACAGGGATGATATTTGTTTTAAAGTCAACGGAACGGATATTCGCAGGTACGGATCTCAGGGGCAGCAGAGGACAGCCGCGCTTTCCCTGAAGTTGGCGGAAATTGAGTTTGTAAAAGGAATGATCCATGATACGCCGGTACTTCTTCTGGATGATGTGTTGTCGGAGTTGGACAGCAGAAGGCAGAATTATCTGTTAAACAGTATCGGAGATGTACAGACGATCATTACCTGCACGGGGTTGGATGATTTTGTAAAGAACAGATTTCAGATCAATAAGATTTTTTATATAGAAAACGGAACATGTAAAGGCAGTAAATCAGGAGGAATCGAA
Source organism: Clostridiales bacterium (assembly GCA_021203285.1). Taxonomy (GTDB): domain Bacteria; phylum Bacillota; class Clostridia; order Lachnospirales; family Lachnospiraceae; genus Eubacterium_I. Next base: position 2,487 of record JAJQBM010000158.1, read on the forward strand.
TGAGCACAGATGTAAATACAGAATACGGTGGAGATCAGATACAGATTTTAGAAGGTCTGGAGGCAGTCAGAAAAAGACCGGGTATGTATATCGGAAGCACCTCTTCCAGAGGTCTTCACCATCTGGTCTATGAGATTGTAGATAATGCGGTGGATGAAGCGCTCGCCGGTTTTTGTGATTCAATCGAAGTGTACATTAATGAGGATAATACAATCACGGTGATCGATGACGGAAGAGGAATTCCGGTGGATATCAACCATAAAGCCGGAAAACCAGCGGTAGAGGTTGTGTTTACGGTTCTTCACGCCGGCGGAAAATTCGGCGGCGGCGGATATAAGGTGTCCGGCGGACTTCACGGAGTGGGTGCGTCCGTGGTAAATGCGCTTTCCAACTGGCTGGAAGTACAGGTATGCCGTGACGGTCATATTTATCAGCAGAGATATGAACGCGGCCATACGATGTATGATCTGAAGGTGGTCGGAGATTGTGAAGAGGGACAAACCGGTTCAAAGATTACGTTTTGCCCGGATGACAGTATTTTTGAGGAAACTGTCTACGATTACGATGTCTTAAAACAACGTCTCCGTGAGATGGCTTTTCTGACGAAAGGTTTGAAAATTACGCTGACGGACCGTCGGGAAGGTCAGGAAAAAGAGATTGTCTTTCATTATGAGGCAGGAATCAAAGAGTTTGTTCAATATCTGAATCACAGCAAGGAGGCGCTCTATCACGATGTGATTAATTGTGAGGGGACAAAGGATGATGTTTATGTGGAGGTGGCTCTGCAGCACAATGATTCCTACAATGAATCTACATTCAGTTTTGTCAATAATATCACTACGCCGGAGGGAGGCACCCATATGGCGGGCTTTCGGAATGCCCTGACCAAGACGTTTAACGCTTATGCACGGAGCAAGAAGCTGTTAAAGGATAACGAGGCTGCTCTCTCCGGAGAGGATATCCGTGAGGGATTGACGGCAATCATCAGCGTAAAGATTTCAGAGCCCCAGTTTGAGGGTCAGACAAAGCAGAAGCTTGGAAACAGTGAGGCCAGAGGAGCAGTCGATAGTGTTGTCAGCGAGCAGTTAACCTATTATCTGGAGCAAAATCCGCTGGTGGCGAAAACCATCTGTGAGAAATCTCTTCTGGCGCAGCGCGCCCGGGAAGCGGCGAGAAAAGCCAGAGAATTGACGCGGAGGAAAACTGCGCTGGAGGGAATGTCCCTGCCGGGCAAGCTGGCGGATTGTTCCGACAAGGATCCGAGAAATTGTGAGATCTTTATCGTGGAGGGAGACTCCGCCGGCGGTTCCGCCAAGACGGCAAGGAGCAGAGCAACGCAGGCGATTCTTCCGCTGCGCGGTAAGATTTTAAATGTGGAAAAATCACGGCTTGACCGGATCTACGGAAATGCGGAGATCAAGGCCATGATCACGGCGTTCGGCACGGGGATTCATGAGGATTTTGATATCACGAAGCTGCGCTATCACAAGATTATCATCATGACGGATGCGGATGTGGACGGCGCCCATATCAGCACCCTGATGCTGACATTTATTTACCGATTTATGCCGGAGCTGATCAAACAGGGGTATGTGTATCTTGCGCAGCCGCCGCTTTACAAATTGGAGAAAAATAAAAAGGTCTGGTACGCTTACAGCGATGAACAGTTGAATCAGATTCTAACGGAGGTCGGCAGAGATTCCAACAATAAGATTCAGCGGTACAAAGGACTGGGGGAGATGGATGCGGAGCAACTCTGGGAGACGACAATGGATCCGGAGAAGCGGATTCTGCGCCGTGTGACGATGGACGACGCCCAGTCGGCTGAGATTGACCTCACTTTTACGACTCTCATGGGAGATAAGGTGGAGCCGCGAAGAGAGTTTATCGAGGAAAACGCAAAATATGTCAGCAATCTTGACATTTAGGGAGAATAAAGTATGGACGATAAGATTTTTGATCAGATCCACGATGTAGATTTAAAGAAAACGATGGAAAGCTCCTATATCG
>JAJQBM010000244.1 GCA_021203285.1 Clostridiales bacterium
TGATATCGAGAGGACGACAGCGTAAATGTGGGACGGATACGCCGGATGCCGCTAGCATATTCTGCAGGCAACCGGCGTATCCTGAGCGAACATATTATAGATGCATGAAATGAAGGAGGAAACGGAATGGCTGATTTACAGGTGCTGGAATATAACGTGGGAGATATCGGGACGAACTGCTACTTCCTTGTGAATACGGGGACGAAAGAGACGATCATCGTGGATCCGGGTGGAGATGCGCCCATGCTGGAGCGCAATATTGAGGCGCAGGATTTGAAGCCCGTGGCGATTTTTCTGACACACGCGCATTATGACCATGTGCATCACGCGAAGATCTTAAAGGAGAAATATCAGGTGCCGGTTTATGTTCACGAGGCAGAACAGGCAATTTTCGAAGATGTGAATATGAACGCATCAGCTTTGTTTGGATGTCCGGAGACCTATGAGGCGGATGTGTTTCTGAGGGACGGACAGGAGATTTCCGTGGCGGGATTTGAGATTCAGGTGCTCCACACGCCGGGGCATACGCCGGGTGGATGCTGTTATTATTTTGCGGAGAATAAGGTGCTGATCAGCGGGGATTCTCTGTTTAACGGTTCCATCGGGCGGACGGATTTCCCGGGCGGGAGCATGTCGCAGCTTGTGAGGAGCCTTCGGGAGAAGGTGCTCACCCTGCCGCGCGATGTGGAGGTGTATCCGGGGCATATGTCGCGGACGACGATCGGCAGGGAGGCGGACTATAATCCATTTTTGTAAGTATGATCACAATTGCATTAAATGAGGCGAATTTTGAATATGATATCCATTCTTTAGTTAAGGCGTTCTATCCGGAGCATGAGGTGGCGGTGAGGGCGGTTTGCGAGACTGAGGAAGAATCCGAGCGGCAGAAATGGAAGCTGGATGAGTTCCGCAGGCAAACGACACAGGCGGATATTCATCTTGAGGTGGAGTATAGGGAAGATACAATTGCTTTTTTCTTTTTTCAACCCGCGGGAGCTTCTGGTTTGCAGACAGATGCTGCGGTTTTGACGGGACAGGTTTCCGTTGATCCCTCCGACCGGAAGGAGACGAAGAACCGTCTGAAGCAGAAGCTCTATGAGATGCTGACGGAGTTCTCCGGGAGGATGCTTCCGTGGGGAACCCTGACGGGGATTCGCCCGACGAAGATTCCCATGGCGATGCTGGAAGAGGGACAGCCGGAGGATGAAATACGAACCTACATGCGGGAGACGTATTTTGCCACGGATGAGAAGATTGATCTGAGCATCAAGGTGGCGAAGCGCGAGATGGAGCTTCTTTCCCGCATTGACTACGAGAACGGATATAGTCTGTATATCGGGATTCCGTTTTGCCCGACTACCTGCCTCTACTGTTCTTTTACCTCCTATCCGATCAGCCTCTGGAAAAAGCGTGTGGATGAGTATCTGGACGCCCTGTGCAGGGAGATTGCTTACACGGCGAAGCGCTTTCGCGGGAAATACCTGAACGCGGTTTATATCGGCGGCGGCACGCCGACTTCTCTGGAGCCGGAGCAGTTGGAACGGCTGATCACGGTGATCGGGGAGAGTTTTGGGCTGTTTGATGAGCAGAAGCGGATCGTCTATGGAGGTCATCTGTTGGAATTTACCGTTGAGGCGGGCCGTCCGGACAGCATCACTGCAGAAAAGCTGGAGGTGCTTCGGCGGCATAATATTTCCCGTATTTCCATCAATCCGCAGACGATGAAGGAGGAGACCCTGCAACTGATCGGCCGCCGTCACACGGTGGAGCAGACGAGGGAAAGCTTTGCTCTGGCGCGTGACATGGGCTTTGACAATATCAACATGGATCTGATCGTCGGATTGCCGGAGGAGAATCTGGATGATGTGCGGCGGGCGATGGCGGCGGTCGCCGATCTGGCGCCGGACAATGTCACGGTGCACTCGCTTGCAGTGAAGCGCGCGGCGCGCCTTCGGATGGAGCGGGAAAACTACACGCACCTTCATATGGTAAACACGTGGGAGACCATCGACCTGACGGCCCGGTGCTGCCGGGACATGGGGCTTTCCCCGTACTATCTGTACCGTCAGAAAAATATGGCGGGCAATTTTGAGAATGTCGGGTATGCGGCGCCGGGAAAAGCGGGCGTCTATAATATCCTGATCATGGAGGAAAAGCAGACGATCATGGCGCTCGGCGCGGGCGCGACGACGAAGGTGGTCTATGATCACGGAAACCGCATCGAGCGCGTGGGAAATGTGAAGGATCTTGCAAACTACCTCGCGCGGGTCGATGAGATGATAGAGAAGAAAGAGGAGCTGCTTGCGCGCGTGGGGCTGTGAGGCATCCGCGGGAATTTCCGCAAGATTGACTCTCGTGATAATCAGTAGTAAAATCCTTGAGGGAGGAAACAGATATGGCTTTGAAGAAAAAACCCGTCAACGGGATGAAGGATATTTTGCCGGAGGAGATGCGGATCCGGGATTACGTGCAGAGCGTGATCCGGGAGACCTACCGCTCGTTTGGGTTTACCCCGATCGAGACGCCGTGCATGGAGGATATCGCGAATCTGACCAGCAAGCAGGGCGGTGAGAATGAGAAACTGATTTTTAAGATTTTAAAGCGCGGCGAGAAGCTGCGGCTGGACAGTGCGCAGAGCGAGGCAGATCTGGTGGACTTCGGGATGCGCTATGACCTGACGGTGCCGCTTTGCCGGTACTACGCGAACCACACGAATGATCTGCCGTCTCCCTTTAAGGCGCTGCAGATGGGAAATGTGTGGCGGGCAGACCGCCCGCAGCGGGGACGCTACCGTCAGTTTATGCAGTGTGACATTGATATTTTGGGGGAGCCGTCCAATCTGGCGGAGATCGAGCTGATTCTGGCGACGACGACCACGCTGGACAGGATCAGTTTCCAGAATTTTGAGATCCGCGTTAACGAACGGCGCATTCTGAAGGCGATGGCGGCCTACAGCGGATTTCCGGAGGAAGAGTACGATACTGTTTTTATTATTCTGGATAAGATGGACAAGATCGGTCCGGACGGGGTGGCGGAGGAACTGGCGAAAGAGGGATACGAAAAAGCCTCTATTGACAAATACCTCGCGCTGTTTTACGGTGTGGAGTCGGCGGCGGACGGTGTCACTTATCTGGCGGAAACGCTGGGAGAGTATCTGGCGGACGATGTTGTACAGAATATGCGCCAGATCGCGCAGGCAGTCAACGCTTCCAAAACCGCAAAGTTTGAGCTAGTCTTTGACCCGACGCTGGTGCGCGGCATGTCTTATTACACCGGTACGATTTTTGAGATTAATATGCCGGAGTTTGGCGGAAGCTGCGGAGGCGGAGGCCGTTACGACAAGATGGTCGGGAATTTTACCGGAAAGGAAGTTCCGGCCTGCGGATTCTCCATCGGCTTTGAGCGGATCATCCTGCTTTTCATGGAGAACGGATTCCGGGTGCCGGATCAGCCGAAAAAGACCGCTTATCTGTTGGAAAAGGGTCTGTCGGGCGAAAAGCTGACAGAGGTGATCGCGCAGGCGCAGGAGGCGAGAGGCGCAGGGGAGCAGGTGCTGGTCGTCCGCATGAATAAGAACAAGAAGTTCCAGAAGGAGCAGCTTGCGAAGGACGGGTATCAGGAGTTTGTCGAATTCTATAATAAGTGAGGGAGATTTGTTATGGCAGAGTCGATGCGGGGTCTGAAACGATCCCATAGATGTACGGAGGTGTCCGCGGCCGATATCGGTGAGAAAGTCACCGTGATGGGCTGGGTACAGCGCAGAAGGAATCTGGGAAGTCTGATTTTTATTGATCTGAGAGACCGTTCCGGTTTGCTGCAGATTGTATTCGATGAAACAAATGTCGGCGCGGAAGGGTTTACCAAGGCGGGCACGCTGCGCAGTGAGTATGTCGTCGCGGTGGAGGGAACGGTACAGAAGCGTTCCGCCGCGGTCAATGAGAGCTTAAAGACCGGCGATATCGAGGTAATTGCGGAGACGCTGCGGATTCTCTCGGAGTCGGAGACGCCGCCGTTCCAGATTGAGGAGAACTCGCAGACCCGGGATGAGGTGCGCTTAAAATACCGTTATCTGGATCTGCGCCGACCGGACATCCAGCGCAATCTGATGCTCCACAGCAGGGTAGCCTATCTGCTCCGGGAGTTCATGGCGAAGGAAGGATTTTTAGAGATTGAGACGCCGGCACTGACAAAGTCCACACCGGAGGGCGCACGGGATTATCTGGTGCCCAGCCGCGTGCATCCGGGCAGTTTTTATGCGCTGCCCCAGTCGCCGCAGTTGTTTAAGCAGTTGCTAATGTGTTCCGGGTACGACCGGTATTTCCAGATCGCAAAGTGCTTTCGCGATGAGGATCTGCGGGCGGATCGTCAGCCGGAGTTCACGCAGGCGGATATGGAGCTGTCCTTTGTGGATGTGGACGATGTGATCGATGTCAATGAGCGGCTGCTACAGTATGTGTTTAAGGAAGCGATCGGCGTGGATGTAGAGT
>JAJQBM010000049.1:0-3757 GCA_021203285.1 Clostridiales bacterium
GCGTTAGCTCATTGATGAGGCGGTCCATCTCATTCGCCTTGTTGTAGATGGTCCTCAGATACCGCTCCATCTTCTCGGGGGTGTCTGCCACGCCGTCCAGTATCCCCTCCGAATAGCCCTTCACCGCCGTAATCGGTGTCTTTAAATCATGTGCAATGTTGCTGATCAGCGCCTTGTTCTCCTTCTCCGTGGACATCTTCTCCTCGGTGGACTCCTTCAGGCGCTTTCTCATCTCCTCGAAGTTTCGGCACAGATCGCCCATCTCATCCGCTTCGTCGTAGTCGATGGTAAAGTCCAGATTCCCCTCTTTGATATTCGTTGTGGCAACCTGAAGCTTCTTGATCGGCGTCATCGTACCCCGGTAAATCCATATCGTCATCAGACCGGCTGTCAGCGCAAGGATCAGAATCACAGAGACGGCAAGCTCCACAATCATCTGGCGAACCCTCGGCAAAATGCTGACGGAGGAAGTGATAATGTAAATACTTCCCTGCGCATCATCCGTGCAGACAAAATCCACCTGCTTGATCAGATACTGTGTGTCCCCGCTGACAAAATATCCGACCCGGTCGGAATCATCCGCGTCCCCGTAGGCCGGCAGGTTCTCTTCCCACTCTTCGTTGGTCCAGCTATCCTCACCCTGATATCCGTTGTAGATGACAACGCCGTCTTTGCTGAAAATCAGAAAAGAACTTTTCTCCACAAGAGAAGCGTTCTCCTCCTCCATCCGCTCCTCGCTTTCCAACTGCGCCGGATCTGTTCTGGAGAGATTCAGGATCTCCGTGTAATCACTCTCTGTATACCGGTTCATAACCTGAAGCGTACCGGAAAAAATATCATAGGTGCTCTGACCCCCTGCCTCCATTCTGGACTGAAGCATATAAGCTCCCGATGCCAATGCGCACATCAGGCTGGCAGGGAGAATGATGAGAATACAAAACGCAATAATCAGGCGTGTTTTCAGCTTCATAGTCAGGGGGGGTTCCTTTCGCGGCCGGAATATCTTCCGCCTTCGCTTGGCTTTCCTTAATATAATACCACAGGGGGAGAAAAAAATGGAGCCATACGGCTCCATTTTTATAAAAGTTTTACAATCCTAGAGGTATTTTTTCAGTACATCTACTTTATCCAGCGCCTCCCACGGAAGATCGACATCCGTGCGTCCGAAATGGCCATAGGCTGCAGTGGCCTTGTAAATCGGTCTGCGCAGATCCAGCATGCGGATAATGCCTGCCGGGCGGAGATCAAAGTTCTCGCGGACGATCTCAACGATCTTCTCATCCGAAATCCTGCCGGTGCCGAAGGTATCCACCATAACGGAAGTCGGCTGTGCAACACCAATGGCGTAGGAGAGCTGAATCTCACACTTGTCCGCCAGACCGGCTGCCACGATGTTCTTCGCCACATAGCGGGCTGCGTATGCCGCAGAGCGATCCACCTTTGTGCAGTCCTTGCCGGAGAAAGCGCCGCCGCCGTGACGCGCCATGCCGCCGTATGTATCCACAATAATCTTGCGGCCGGTCAGTCCCGCATCCCCGTGAGGGCCGCCGATAACAAAACGTCCGGTCGGATTGATGAAGAACTTGGTATCCGCATCGATAAGCTCCTTCGGAAGGATCTCGTCAAAGACATATTTCTTGATATCTGCGTGAATCTGCTCCTGCGTCACATCCTCGTCATGCTGCGTGGAGAGTACAACCGCCTCCAGACGCTTCGGTTTGCCCGCCTCGTCATACTCTACGGAAACCTGCGTCTTTCCGTCCGGCCGCAGATAGCTCAGTGTGCCGTCCTTGCGAATCTTGGTCAGCTGCAGCGCCATCTTGTGTGCCAGTGAGATCGGATACGGCATATACTCCGGAGTCTCGTTCGAGGCATAGCCGAACATCATCCCCTGGTCACCGGCTCCGGTGTCAAGGTCGTCTGTCAGGCTTCCCTCTTTTGCCTCCAGCGCACGGTCAACCCCCATGGCGATATCGGCAGACTGCTGATCCAGCGCCACCATGACCGCACAGGTATTGCCGTCAAATCCGGTTTTTGCATCGTTATAGCCGATTTCATTTACCGTCTCACGGACGATCGACGGGATATCCAGCTTTGCGTTGGTCGTGATCTCCCCGGTGACCAGCACAAAACCTGTGCAGGCTGCAGTCTCACACGCCACACGGCTCATCGGGTCCTGCGCCATGCAGGCATCAAGGATCGCGTCTGAAGCAGCATCGCATACTTTATCTGGGTGACCTTCTGTCACGGACTCAGAAGTAAATAACAGTTTTTCCATCATATTGATCTTTCCTCCATTTTATCCTTACTGTCATGATTTATATTATGAAACTATTTTTAACTTAAACTTTTGGATCTCCTTCTCAGAGCTTACCTTCTGGATCTCACCGCCCAGTTTTCGGAGCTTCTCGTCAAAGGTCTCATAGCCCCGCTCAATATAATAAATATCATCCACCGTCGTAATGCCGTCCGCCGCCAGACCCGCAATGACCAGCGCAGCGCCTGCGCGAAGATCCGGCGCGCCGACACGCGCTCCGTAGTAGCGGTCCACACCGTAAATGATCGCGATATTTCCCTCAACCTTGATGTTCGCGCCCATCTTGGCCAACTCATCCACATATTTAAAGCGGTTCTCAAAAATACTCTCCGTGATCGTGCTGGTCCCGGAAGACAACCCGAGAAGTACGCCCATCTGCGGCTGCATATCCGTGGGAAAACCCGGATACGGGAGTGTCGTCACCTGTGTGTGATGAAGCGATCCCCGCGCACAGACACGAACCGCGTCGTCGAACTCCTCCACCCGGCAGCCGACTTCAAGGAGCTTCGCCGTCGTCGCCTCCAGATGCTTGGGAATAACATTTCGCACAATCACATCACCGCCGGTAACCGCCGCGGCAAACATGAACGTCCCCGCCTCGATCTGATCCGGAATAATGGAATACTCTGCGCCGTGAAAGCGGGAAACACCGGAAATGCGGATCACATCAGTGCCCGCACCGCGGATATTGGCGCCCATGCAGTTCAGGAAGTTCGCCACATCCACGACATGGGGCTCCTTCGCCGCGTTCTCGATGATCGTCCTGTCCTCCGCCATGGAAGCCGCCATCATGATATTGATGGTCGCACCCACGGACACCTTATCCAGATAGATATGGGCGCCGTGAAGCTCCTCCGCCTCCGCGGCCACCATGCCGTGACGGATATTCACGTCCGCGCCCAGCGCGTGAAACCCTTTCAGGTGAAGGTCAATGGGCCGACTGCCGATATCGCATCCTCCAGGCAGAGCCACCTCTGCATTCTTATATCTCCCGAGAAGCGCACCCAGCAGGTAATAGGATGCGCGTATTTTTCTGATATACTCATTGTCCACGGTAAATCCGTGAATCGATGCGCCGTTGATCCGGATCGTATGTATATCGACACGCTCTACCTGTGTGCCGATATTCTCAATGGCCTGGATCATGACATTGATATCACGGACATTCGGCAGATTCTCTATCGTAACAGGCTCATCTGCCATGACAGCCGCCGCAAGAATGGCCAGCGCCGCATTCTTCGCCCCGCCAATCTCTACTTCGCCGTGCAGGGGATTGCCCCCTTTGATCACATATTGATCCATCTTGCACCTCTATGCTCGTTTTCTGACACGATATTATAACTATATCTGAAATAGAATGTCAATACCATTTCTCGCAGAAATAGTTTGGGGAAATCCTACACCATAACATATGACGATGCAGGGCAAAAGGGTATCCTT
>JAJQBM010000049.1:3767-4468 GCA_021203285.1 Clostridiales bacterium
AACGCTGTCCTCGTCCTCTTCTGTTTTGTCAATAGAGAACAGGCTTGAGAACTTCACCTTAGCCCAGAGATCCTCATCCACCTCGAAATCCGAATCCTCCTGATAACCCTCTGTCACCTCGGTAAAGATCTCGTCCTTCAGGGTGTCAAGGGCATCCTCATACGCCTCTTCCTGCGCGTCCTCATCGTCCTCGCTGTCCAGACGAATGATGTAATAGCAGTCCGTGCCCTCGATCGCCTCAGAGACATCGCCCTCCGACATCGTATCAGCCGCAGCGATCACCGCCTCACAGAAACCGCCGTCATCCTCCGCCGCCTCATCATCGCCGTAGGAATAGGTAGACACATCGTACTCGTAGGTCTCCGCCGTCCCGTCAAAATCCGCAGCCGCCAGCACGGCGATCAGCTCAAGGTTTGTGATCAGCGCTTCCCGCTCATCGTCTGTGTGCTCTACATACTCGTCATCATCATCGTAATACCCGACCGTATCGATCTCCATATAGCTGAAGGTCCGCCGCGCGTAGTCATCGACCGAGAGCTGGCCGTCGGCCTCCGCCTCGATTGCCTCCTCAATCCGGCTGTACACGGTATTATAATAGAGGTAATCCTCCACATACTCCTGTGTGGCGCCAATGGCTTTGATGGCCTCGTCCGTGTTCTCCGACATGAACTCCTCCGCCGCCGCAGCGATCGCCTCCATGT
>JAJQBM010000006.1 GCA_021203285.1 Clostridiales bacterium
GGTGCCATATGTACGCAATTATAGCAACAGGTGGTAAGCAGTACAAAGTATCCGAAGGCGATATCATTACCATTGAAAAGCTTGGTGTGGAAGCTGGTGAGACCGTTACTTTCGATCAGGTTCTTGCAGTCAGCGACGAGACATTTACGGCGGGAACACCCACTGTAGAAGGCGCGACGGTAGAAGCGTCCGTAGTCGCAAACGGCCGTGCAAAGAAAGTAATCGTCTACAAGTACAAGAGAAAAACCGGTTACCATAAGAAAAACGGGCACAGACAGTATTTCACAAAAGTCAAAATTGAAAAGATCAATGCTTAAGTATTATGGTAAGAGTGACATTCTTTCAGGATCAGAGCCAACATCTGACAGGATTTGACTGTCTGGGACATGCAGAGTATGCGGATGAGAATGATATCGTCTGCGCGGCGGTGTCCGCACTGGTCATCACCTGTACCAACTCGATCGAAGCTTTTACAGAGGACAGATTTACCTGTGAAAGCCGGCAGGAGGACGGATGTATCCGTTTTCGGATGCAGGGTAACAGCGGATCGTCATCCCAGCTTTTGTTGCATTCACTGGCGCTGGGGTTGGAAGAAATGGAAGGTAACTACGGAGAGTGTATTGATTTGATCTTTGAGGAGGTGTAGAACATGATGAATATGGATCTTCAGTTCTTTGCTCATAAAAAGGGAATGGGTTCTTCCAAGAACGGACGTGATTCCCACTCTAAGAGACTTGGGGCGAAGAGAGCAGACGGACAGTTTGTCAAGGCCGGCAACATTTTATACAGACAGCGCGGCACAAAGATTCACCCGGGTACGAATGTAGGGCGCGGAAAAGACGATACCCTGTATTCTCTGGTGGACGGCGTTTTGAGATTCGAGAGAAAGGGAAGAGATAAGAAAGTCGCTTCCGTTTATCCGGTTGCTGCCGATGAATAATTGATGTTTCGGGCCCGGCTTTGAAAAGCCGGGCTTGATTTTTCTTATTACAGACACACAGAGATCATAAGGATTTATCACAGGACAGGGTGAGAGGGATATTTATGTTTGCGGATCGCGCAAAGATTATCATAAAATCAGGCAGAGGCGGGGATGGCCATGTCAGTTTTCGCCGTGAGAAATATGTTCCGGCAGGCGGCCCGGATGGCGGTGACGGCGGACGCGGCGGCAATGTCGTCTTTGAGGTGGACGAGGGTCTGAATACCCTGACGGACTACCGTCATAAAAGAAAATTTGCCGCGGAGAACGGCTGTGACGGCCAGAAAAAGAAATGCTCCGGAAAAAACGGGGAGGATATCGTGTTGAAAGTACCGGCCGGTACTGTGGTGCGGGACGCGGTATCGGGAAAGGTGATTGCGGATATGTCCGGGGGCAATAACCGGCAGATCGTCTTAAACGGCGGAAGAGGGGGCAAGGGAAATTATCACTATGCCACTCCGACCATGCAGGCGCCCAAGTATGCGCAGCCCGGACAGCCGTCGGTCGAACTGGAAGTTCTTCTGGAGCTGAAGGTCATCGCGGATGTCGGACTGGTCGGATTCCCGAATGTCGGGAAATCCACACTCCTGTCCAGAGTGACAAATGCCAGGCCGAAGATCGCCAATTACCATTTTACCACGCTGAATCCGAATCTCGGCGTTGCCGATCTTGCTGAGGGAAAGGGATTTGTCATCGCGGATATTCCGGGGCTGATTGAGGGAGCATCCGAGGGTGTCGGCCTCGGGCATGAGTTTCTCCGTCATATTGAGCGGACGAAAGTAATTCTCCATCTGGTGGACGCCGCTTCCACTGAGGGACGCGACCCCATAGCGGATATTTACGCGATCAACCGGGAGCTTGACGCGTACAGTCCGGATCTCTCTCAAAAACCGCAGATCATTGCCGCAAATAAGATTGATGCCATATTTGATGGGGATGCAGACCCGGTGAACCGGATCCGTGCCGAGTTCGAACCGAAGGGGATTCCGGTTTATCCGATCTCTGCGGTTACGGGGAAGGGGCTGAAGGAGCTTCTCTATGCGGTGTGGGATCTGCTTCAGACGCTGGACGACACGCCGGTTGTCTTTGAACAGGAGTTTTTCCCTGAGACGGCGATGTTTTCAGATGAACCCTATACGGTTTCCTATGATCAGAAAGAAAAGGAATTTGTCGTGGAAGGGCCGAGAATCGAGCGTATGCTGGGATATACCAATCTGGAGTCTGAGAAAGGATTTCTGTTCTTCCAGCGGTTTATCCGTGATCAGGGAATCGAGGACGAACTGCATGAGCTCGGCATTGAAGAAGGCGATACGGTCCGCGTCTGTGATTTGACATTTGAGTATTATAAATAAGTTTTTACAGATCAGAAAAGAAAGAAGACGGAAACATTATGAATCGTTTGACAAGCAAACAGAGGGCCTATTTAAAAAGTCTTGCGGTGGATCTGAATCCGATTTTTCAAATCGGCAAGGACAGCGTGACACCGGAAAACATTGCAGCCATTGAGGAAGCCTTTCACACAAGGGAATTGATTAAGATCGCTGTGTTGAAAAATTGTGCGGACGATCCGAACGAAATCGCAGATCTCATTGCGGAGCGCACCCGGTCGCAGGTTGTACATGTCATAGGGAAAAAGATCGTGTTGTACCGCCCGGATAAAGAAAAACCGAAGATCCTTCTGCCGAGAGCGAGTCGGGAATAGTGGAGAGAAGCCGGTGATGAAAAAACAACATCGCGTCGGGATATTCGGGGGAACATTCAACCCGATCCATAACGGCCACCTGATGATCGCCGAAAATGCCTGCCGACAGTTTCAATTGGAACAAATCGTATTTATGCCTACCGGCCATGCGCCGCATAAGGCGTACATGGGTGCTGATATGAGCAGTCACCGCATTCATATGACAGAGCTTGCAATTGACGGCCATCCGTCGTTTACGATTTCATGCAGGGAGCTAGAGAATGAGCGTGTCAGCTATACCTATCAAACCCTGTGCAGACTGAATGCAGAATACCCGGACACCGAGTTTTATTTTATTTTGGGAGCGGATTCTCTCTTTGATTTTCATCTTTGGCGCCATCCGGAAATCATTTGCCGGGAAGCAATCATTCTTGCGGCGGCACGAGATAATCTGGATGCGGCAAAGCTGGATGCGCAGATTGCGAGTCTTACGGAACAATACGGCGGCAGAATCTACCGGATCCGTATGGAAAACTATTGTATTTCCAGCAGAGAGATACGGGAGAGGATTGCGGCAGGGCTTTCCGTCTCGGAAATGGTACCGCCCTGTGTCATGCATTATATCGAGGAGAATCGTCTCTACAGGACAGACATATGAAATACAAAGAAATACAGAAAGACCTACAGAGTTTGCTGAAACCGTCGCGGTACGAGCACACAATGGGAGTGGTGGAAACAGCCGTCCATCTTGCAAACCGGTATGGATGCGATGAGAAAAAAGCAAAATATGCCGCGCTGCTTCATGACTGTGCGAAGCATTTATCCGATCCGGAAAAAATAGAGATGTGCCGCACGAGGCAGCTTCCGGTTACGGAGGTCGAGATGACGAACCCGTCTCTTCTGCATGCGAAATGCGGCGCAGTGCTTGCCTCGGAACGGTACGGCGTTTCGGATGAGGAAATCCTTCATGCAATCCGGGTTCATACCACCGGTGTTCCCAACATGGGACTTCTGGATCTGATCATTTTTGTTTCAGATTATATCGAGCCGGGGCGAGATATGGCTCCTCATCTCAAGGAGCTTCGAAAGCTGGCAGATAAGAATCTGACCCGCACGACATATCTGATACTGCGGGATACGATCGAGTATCTGAACAGCCGGGAGGAGGCCTGTATGGATCCGATGACGCAGAATGCCTATGAATACTATAAAACTCTGTGCGGCAATCTGATATATCAGTGAGAAGCGTGTTGTACGATGACAGTAGAAAAATCAAAAAGCATAGGCTGCACAATGTGACTAGAGCTAAAAGTCTTAATGATATTTTCAACAAGAGCGAGGAGAAAGTAAAATATGAATGAAAAATCCAGAAGTATGGCGAAAATAGCCTGTCATGCCCTGAGTGAGAAAAAAGCGGAAGATATCCGGGTGATTGATATCAGCACGGTTTCCGTGATAGCGGACTATTTTGTGATCGCCAGCGCCGGCAATATCAATCGGCTTCAGGCCATGATGGATGCAGTGGAAGAGGAACTGTATAAGAACGGATATAAAAACGGGAAAATAGAGGGAAACCGCAGTTCAAGCTGGATCCTGATGGACTATCAGGACATCATAGTCCACCTGTTTTCCAGAGAAGATCGTCTGTTCTATGATCTGGAGCGAATCTGGCAGGATGGAAAAACCATCTCTCCTGAGGAGCTCGGATAATCGTTTTTATATTGTTTTATATTGCTTTATTTTATTTAAGAACATTATATCGTGATTTCATCAAGATCCAATTCGTCACTCGTCAAATACATGCC
>JAJQBM010000070.1 GCA_021203285.1 Clostridiales bacterium
CGGCACTTTCACGAGGCGTCCAGCCGGTTTGTCATAACAGAATATCTTGAACGGGGCAAGCGAGACCTGTTTCTTTCCTGCGAGGATCTGACGGAGCATGATGTCGCTGTCAAATACAACCGTGAGATTGCCGGAGAATACCTCACCCACCTGCGCACTATGGCGACTGATTTCGGGCTGGAGGATGATATCCGTGTCAGCACGCTGTCCCGACGCTGCGCGGCGCGCTGGAGCAGGTTGTCGGTGTGCGCACCCGCGAGGGAGAGCACCTGAAGGCGGATATTACGGCGAAGCTTCACCATATTCTGGAAAATGTGGAAAAGGTGGAGACGCGGGCGCCGGAAATTCTGACGGAGTATATTGCGAATCTCAAGACAAAGATGTATGAGTTCCTCGGCGATATTCAGATCGATGAGTCAAGGCTGGCTTCGGAGATGGTGATTTTTGCGGATAAGATCTGCACAGATGAGGAGACTGTGCGCTTAAAGGCACACGTCCATTCTATGCTGGAGACCCTAGAGAGCGGCGTCGGCATCGGGCGGAAGCTGGATTTTATCGCGCAGGAGATGAACCGGGAGGCCAACACGATTTTGTCAAAGGTCAATGATCTGGAGACATTGAATCTCGCCATCGAGTTAAAAACGGAAATTGAGAAAATAAGGGAGCAGATACAGAACATTGAATAGATTTATCAACATCGGTTTTGGGAATGTGATGAATGCGGATCGGATTGTCTCCATTATCAATCCGGATTCGGCTCCCGCGAAACGCATGATCCAGCGTGCGAAGGATCAGGAGGTGTTGATCGACGCCACGCAGGGGAGACGGACGAAGAGTGTGATCGCAACGGACACGCGCTATATCATCCTCTCCGCACTGCAGCCGGAAACGCTGGCCGGACGGTGCGCAAGCAGGGAGTCCGGGAAAGAGGTGGACGCATGAGGGATATGGGATTTTTGGTTGTCCTTTCCGGGTTTGCCGGCTCAGGCAAGGGAACGATCATGAAAGAGCTTTTGTCGCGCTACCCGGAGGAGTATGCGCTGTCCGTCTCGGCGACGACGCGGACACCCCGCCCCGGGGAGCAGGAGGGGAGAGAATATTTTTTCAAGACAAAGGAAGAGTTTGAGCGCATGATTGCCGGAGGCGAGCTGCTGGAATATGCCTGTTATGTGGGCAACTATTACGGCACTCCGCGGGCTTACGTGGAGGAGCAGTTGGCGGGCAGCCGCTCCGTGATTCTGGAGATTGAGATACAGGGGGCGCTGCAGATCCGGGAGAAGTTTCCGGAGACCGTCCTTTTGTTTGTGACGCCGCCGTCTGCCGGTGTTCTGCGTGAGAGGCTGATAGGCCGCGGGACGGAGACGTCGGAGGTTGTGCATTCCCGTCTGTCCCGCGCAGTGGAGGAGGCGGACGGATGCGAGGCGTATGATTATCTCATCATAAATGATGACCTCGATGCTTGTGTGGAGGAGGTTCATCACATCATCCGCAGCGAGCGCAGCCGCATGAGACACCACCTGCGCGAGATTGAGACCATAAAAAATGACCTGAAAGAATATGTGAAGGGAGAACAGATATGATACACCCGTCTTATGTTGAGTTAATAAAAGTTGTCAATAAGGATTATGATGATGCCGGAGAGATGCCGGTCGTCAACAGCCGGTATTCCATCGTGATCGCCGCAGCTAAGCGCGCCCGCCAGATCATTGCCGGTGCAGAGTCCTATGTGGCGGATGCGGAGAACAAAAAGCCCCTGTCCATCGCGGTGGAGGAGCTCTATAATCAGGATGTGAAGATTTTGGGAGAGGACGATATCGAGGAAGAGGTGTAGCGCCCGGTGAGCATGAAAGTTTTATTTGTCTCTCTTGGCTGTGATAAAAACCTCGTGGATTCCGAGTATATGGTCGGGAAGCTGACGGGGCATCAGTTTATGATGACCGATGACGAGGCGGAAGCGGATGTGATCGTGATCAACGCTTGCTGCTTCATTCACGATGCCAAGGAGGAGAGCATTCAGACGATCCTTGATCTCGCGGCTTACCGCACTTCGGGCTCCTGTATGGCATTGATTGTCTGCGGCTGTCTGGCGCAGCGATACCGAGAGGAGATTCTCCGTGAGATGCCGGAGGTCGATGCGGTGCTCGGCACGAACTCCACGGAGCATATTCTTCTGGCTGTGGAAAGTGTGCTGGCCGGCAAAAAATACGAGGCTTACGAGCCCATGGATCATCTGGAAAAGCATTTTTCTGCCCGGAGCATATCGACAGGCGGACATTACGCGCATTTAAAGATCGCGGAGGGGTGTGACAAGCGGTGTACTTACTGTATCATCCCGTCCATCCGCGGAGCGTACCGCAGTGTGCCGATGGAGGAGCTGGTCGCGGAGGCCGAGGAGCTTGCCCGTCAGGGCGTGAAGGAGCTGATCTTGGTTGCACAGGAGACCACTCTGTACGGGGTGGATCTCTACGGGAAAAAGTCACTGCATCTTTTGCTGCATGAGCTGAACCAGATCGAGGGATTGCGTTGGATTCGTCTGATGTACTGTTACCCGGAGGAGATTTACGATGAGCTCATTGAGGCAATCCGTGAGAATGAAAAGGTTTGCCACTACATTGACATGCCAATCCAGCATATCAACACCTCCATCCTGAAGCGGATGGGGCGGCGCACGAACCGTGAGACATTGTCAGGGCGGATCGACGCCCTGCGCGCGGCGATTCCCGATATCGCGCTGCGGACGACGCTAATCTGCGGATTTCCGGGAGAGACGCCGGAGCAGCACGAGGAGCTGATGGAGTTTATCAATGAGACGGAGTTTGACCGTCTCGGCGCTTTTACCTATTCGGCGGGGGAAAATACCCCCGCAGCCGAATATCCGGATCAGATTGATGAGGATGTAAAAGAGGAGTGGAAATCCGAAGTGATGGAGCTTCAGGAGGAAGTGATTCTCGACAAGAATCAGGATATGATCGGTCGGGAGCTGGAGGTTCTGATCGAGGGGAAGGTGGCGGATGAGGATGCCTATGTGGGCAGAAGCTACCGCGACGCGCCGGATATCGACGGATATGTTTTTGTCCGCACGAATGAATTGCTGGTTACCGGTGACTTTGTGAGGATCCGGATTACCGGGGCATACGAGTACGATCTGATCGGGGAGCCGGTCTGAGCCTGTCGTTGTCATTAAGGTTAATACAGGAGAGAATAAAGTTGAAAAAGAAGATGAATTTACCGAATAAGCTGACGATGTTTCGTGTGATTTTGATTCCGTTTTTCGTGTTTTTCCTTTTGGCGGATATCGGGCTTGGATCCATCGCTCCGGTGATTGCGCTGGTTATCTTTATCGTGGCCAGCCTGACCGATCTGCTGGATGGAATGATCGCGCGAAAATACAATCTTGTCACGAACTTCGGAAAGTTTATGGATCCCCTTGCGGATAAACTGCTGGTCTGCTCTTCTTTGATCTGTCTGGTTGAGCTGGAGAAGGCGCCTTCGTGGATTGTGATTGTGATTATAGCACGGGAGTTTATCATCAGCGGATTCCGGCTGATCGCGGCGGAACATCAGATCGTCATTGCAGCCAGCATGTGGGGGAAGTTTAAGACCACCTTCCAGATGGCGGCGATCATTCTGTTGATCTTAAGCTGCGCGTGGACACTGACCATCGGGACAGTGAATGTGATTTATGTACTGGGACAGGTTGTCCTGTATGTGGCGCTGGTGTTGACGATCATCTCACTGATCGATTATCTGATGAAAAACCGCGCTGTTTTAAGTGAGCAGGATTAATCATATTGACGGTCAGCGTCAGATAGGAGATGCACGATGAGGATTATCGCAGGTACTGCCCGCAGCGTACCGTTAAAAACAGTGAGGGGAACCGATACGCGCCCGACGACAGACCGGATCAAGGAAACCCTATTTAATATCATACAGACAGAGGTTCCGGGGTCTGTCTTTCTCGACCTCTTCGCCGGGAGCGGCGGAGTCGGGCTTGAAGCGGTCAGCCGCGGCGCGAAACAGGCGGTGTTTGTCGACAACAGCCGGGATGCGGTATCCTGTATACAGGACAACATCGCCGCGACCAAACTGCAGGCAAAATGTGAGGTTAAGCGTATGGATTTTCTCTCCGCGCTGCGCGGCATGGAGGGAAAGTATGTGTTTGACCTGATTTTTATTGATCCGCCCTACGGAAAGGGATTGTCCGCGCAGGCATTGGATTGTCTGGGAAACTCCTCCCTCTGTGGAGAGGATACTCTTTTGATCGTAGAGGAGTCAAAGGACTTTCTGCCGGAAAGCCTGTCCGGCTATGGGTTTGAAATCAGCAGGGTTAAGACCTACAAGACGAATCAGCACATTTTTTTGCGAATGGCACTTTAACATAAAGGAGGATCTGGCCGTAGGGCCAGTAAAAGATCATGAAGAGGGCAATTTATCCGGTCAGCTTTG
>JAJQBM010000025.1:0-2088 GCA_021203285.1 Clostridiales bacterium
CCGGTTGCGGGAAGGCGGATGATGGGGATAATCTGTCAGAAAGTGTAGAAAACGAGACGAACTCCGGGACGAAGGAAGAGGATGGGGAGAACATAAAGGTGACCCTCAATGAAGTGGCTCACTCTATTTTCTATGCGCCCATGTATGTGGCGATCGAGGAGGGATATTTTGCGGAGGAGGGCATCGAACTTGATCTGGTCTGCGGCTACGGCGCCGAGAAGGTCATGGCGGCGGTGCTGGCCGGAGAGGCGGACATCGGATTTATGGGGCCGGAGACGACGGTCTACGCGGCAAATGAGGGTGCGAACGATCCGGTGGTCAATTTTGCCCAGTTGACTCAGCGCGCCGGAAACTTTCTGGTGGCACGGGAGGAAATGTCGGATTTTGAGTGGAGCGATCTGATCGGGACGACGGTTTTGGGTGGCCGGGAAGGCGGCATGCCGGAGATGGTTTTTGAGTACATCCTGAAGCAGAATGGTATCGATCCGGACAGCGACCTGACCATCGACAAGAGTATCGACTTCGGCTCCACTGCGGCCGCATTTACGGGCAATTCCGCGGATTATACCGTGGAATTCGAGCCCTACGCGACAGCGCTGGAAACGGAGGGCGCGGGGTATGTCGTCGCCTCGCTGGGCGTAGACTCCGGCTATGTCCCGTACACCGCATTCAGCGCGAAGGCGAGCTACATCGAGAAAAACCCGGATGTGATTCAGGCGTTTACCAACGCGCTGCAGAAGGGGATGGACTATGTAAATTCCCACACGGCGCAGGAGATCGCGGCGTCCATCGCGCCGCAGTTCCCCGAGACGGATGCGGAGAGCCTCACGACGATCGTCGGGCGCTATCTGGAACAGGACACATGGAAGAGCGACCTGATTTTTACGGAGGAGAGTTATAATCTGCTGCTGGACATTCTGGGCGGTGCGGGTATGCTGACGGATCGCCCCGCGTATGAGGAGCTGGTTGTCACGGAGTACGCAGAAGGAGCGGCGGAGTAGCGGATTTGTGAAAAAACAGATTTTCCGTGCGGGAGAAAGCGAGAAAACCATCGGGGGGGCGGCCTTGGCCGCTCCTTTTTACCTCTTTACTTTAAAATTTTGCTGTGTTAAAATCTTGCACAGACAGAGCAAACAGCTTTTGTATAGGAGGGCATGAGATGAATAAAAAGATTCGGACCGAGGCGGTAGATCATTTGTTTGACGCGATTCTCAGTTTACAGGACAGGGAAGAGTGCTACGCGTTTTTCGAGGATGTGTGTACGATCAATGAGATTTTATCCCTGTCGCAGCGCTACGAAGTGGCGCGGATGCTGCGGGAGAAGCAGACCTATCTGGACATCGCGGAAAAGACCGGGGCGTCCACAGCGACCATCAGCCGGGTCAACCGCTCCTTAAACTACGGGAACGACGGATACGACATGGTCTTTGAGCGGTTAAAGGAAGCCTGATCAGTCGCCTTTTTTGCGCTTTTCCTTCGGGTCGTGCGGCTGCATGGAGTCGATGATTTTCTCCATCAGGAGCTTTTTCACATAGACATCAAAGTTCAGCAGGCAGATAAAAACGAACTTTTGCAGGAAATCCGCCTCCTCCTCGTCCAGATTGTCCATGGTGCGGACGGCCTCCTGACTGGTCATAAGCTCCGCGCGGATCGTCTCTTTTAACTGTTCTACCTCCGGCTTTTCCAGAGAAAAAACCATACTGTAGATCTCCTCCAGCGAAGGAGATCCTTTTTTGTTTGCCCAGTAGCGGTCCGTGACCGGGTTTAAGATGCTCCGGATATCCTGAATGGAGAGCGTGTTTTTAAAATAATAAATGAAGATCAGGGTCAGCAGGTGCTCCTTGGAATATTTTTTCTTCTCCGGCGGGGGGAGGAGGTCGTTTTTGACATAATTGTTGACCATGGTCTTGGTCAGCACCTTGTCCTCCTTGTGCCGCTTGGAGGGAGCCAACTGATCCTCCATGAATGAGGTGATCTGGTCCATGTACAGCCGGATATCCGGCATGGTCTCCGGCCGTATGTACTCAATGCGGGAGAGGCTGTTCAAAATACTGTCCAGTAAATTCTGTATGTCGATCGTCATGGCGT
>JAJQBM010000025.1:2188-4439 GCA_021203285.1 Clostridiales bacterium
ATTTCCGTTCACAGTCTGAACACATTTTCCTAAAATTATCATCACATTTGCCGTGTAAGATGGACAATAAAACTTTGGAGGTTTCAGTATGAGCAAAAAATCACAGATACCGCCGGCGGATGCCACACCGGAGAATCTTGAAAAAGCGATTGACAAATATCAGCGTCCGGAGGTTGTGCGCATGCTGAAAGCGGGCGCGCTCTCCGGATTGGATGCGGAGAAACGCGCAGAGATCTGCAGGCGTCTCGTCAGCCTGCGAAGCATGGAGATCATGGATTTCCTCAGCCGTCAGAAGGAGCCGTTCACGGCCGACATACTGCAGCTTGATTTTGATGTGTTCCAGAACCGTGATTTTGTCAGGGAGCTGCTGACAAAATACAGCAAAAAGTTTGATCTGTCCGATGAAAAAGAGTGCGAAGCGATTTTTGCCGTGGCCTGCACCGTGGACAACGAGAAAACCGTAAAGCAGTTGATTCATCTGAAAAAGGCCGTCGCATCCTATCCGATGATCGGATCCGCGTCCATGCCGATTTTTGAACAAATCACCGCCATTCCGGATGGGCTGATGCACGATGATGACCGTGTCTGGCTTTATCTGCAGGCATTTCTCTCTGCCGACTGGGAGCTGAAGCTTGTGTTTCTGCAGGATGCAAAGATCGATTATTTTCTGAAAAACACGGACGGGAAGAACGCCGCAGATTTGTTGGAGGAGCGGATTCGTACCTTTAAATATGACAACAGCAAAAAAGGCCGCCTCATGAAGCTTCAGGAGGAACAGGCCTTAAAACTGCTGAGAAAAATCCAGTCCGAAAGAGAAGAATTCTCGGATAAGAAAAAGCTCTCCTTGAAGATAAAGATTCTGATTATCTGCATCTGCGTCGCGGCTGCGGCTGTGATCGGAGCAGGGATCGGATATTATCAGGCTCACAACAGCGCCTCCGTAGAGACTACTGAGGATGTCTCCGCAGAGGAAGAATAAATCCCTTCTTTTTCTCGTAGGGCTCTACCTTAACATCGGTTACCCTGTAGCCGGTTTCCTTTACCGCAGATTTGATCCGGGCCACATCCGGCGGCCCGTCCAGAATGATTTCCGCCGAACCCGTTGTGTGGGAGGCGGAAATCTTTGCGTTTCCGAGCACTTTTCGGATTGCTTCACAGACATGTGCCTCGCACATTCCGCAGGACATCCCGTCTATTGTCAAGTCACTTTATTCATGGTATGAACTCCTTGTGGTTTAAATATTATAACAGAATATAGCATAAACTAACCCTGAACGCAAGATATAAAAAAAGATGAACGGAAAATAAAATAAAATCCGCCAGCGAAAACACGGAAATGAAAAAATCGGCCCTGAAACAGTATGGACAAAGAAAAGCCGGATGGGGTATAATAGCTTGCGTGGATTTTGAGCGTGGGAGGCGACACATGTGGACTCATAAGGATTTTACAGAAGGAAAGATTTTAGGACCGTTGTTTGGCTTTGTCGGTCCGATTTTATTTGCCCTGTTCCTGCAGGCGATGTACGGCGCCATCGATTTGGCGGTTGTCGGACAGTTCGGAACATCCGTGGACGTGTCGGCGGTTTCCACTGGGTCGCAGCTTATGAGCACGATTACTTATATCATATGTTCTTTTGCCATGGGAACAACGGTGCTGCTCGGACAGAAGCTGGGCGAGGGAGAGGCGAGGCAGGGCGGCCGGATTGTCGGCGCAAGCATCGTTCTTTTCCTTGTGATCGGTCTAGCAATGATGGTTTTGATTCCGGTCGGAGCGGGAGGTCTGGCAAATCTCATGAATGCGCCGGAGGAAGCCCTTCCGGAGACGATGGCTTATATCCGGATCTGCGGGGCGGGGTCGATCGTCATCATCGCCCATAACCTAATCGGGAGTATTTTCCGCGGGTTGGGAGATTCCCGCACGCCGCTGGTCACGGTGGCGATTGCCTGTGTCTGCAACATACTGGGAGATTTGCTGTTTGTCGCGGGATTCGGCATGGGGACGCGGGGAGCCGCCATTGCAACGGTTATTGCGCAGGCGGTCAGCGTCGTGATTTCTTTTTTGCTGATTCGAAGAAAAACGCTGCCTTTTGAGTTCAGCCGGGATCTGATTCGCCCGGATGGTATGATCATGAGAAATGTGGCCTCGGTGGGCATGCCGCTGGCACTGCAGGAATTTATGGTTGGTGCGTCCTTTATGATTATTTTGGCGATTGTGAATTCTCTGGGGCTGGGCGCGTCGGCGGGCGTCGGT
>JAJQBM010000223.1 GCA_021203285.1 Clostridiales bacterium
GACAAATCATAGCTTCTTGCATCCGCCCACTTCTTATTGGAAAAATAATTATAATAGTTTGCACGTTTCCGGTCGATTTTGTTGATGTAGTCAATGACCTTGTTGTCGTCCTTAAAATTCTTATCTGGATTTTCCTTACGTACTCTGGGAATCCGGAAATCTATGTCGGCATGGATAAACACACTGACGCACTCTGCGGTATCCCGCAGCGCATAATCTGCGCATCGTCCGACAATGATGCAGGACTCCGCCGCCGCAAGCTTACGGATGGTATCAAACTGTGCCAGAAATACCTTATGATTTAAAGGGAGGTCATTGAAATAGTTACCCATACCATACCGGCTCGGCGAATAGGTATCTGTGACCAGCGAATACAGAAAGCTGCCGTTGTGTTCATCATTTTTTCTGATGACCTCCTCACAAAAGCCGCTCTCCTGCGCTGCTATGGTCAGGAGTTCTTTGTCGTAGCATTTGATACCGAGTTTTTCCGATAGTTTCATCCCGATCTCCAGACCGCCGCTGCCGTACTCTCTCCCTACAGTGATTACCATATTTTTCATAACGAACCCTCCTAATCTCAATTAGATTTATACGTTCGCCGTGCCACTCGGAAATCTCCGATTTCCAGCTTTGCATAAGTTCGATTACGTGAATTGAAAATTCGCTATCTCACTTATCGTTGTCTGGGTTTCGCCCCATATCAGAGCACAGATAGACATCCCCTTTCGCGCCAGCGCGACATGTCCGTCTATCTGCACTCTGCTGCACGGCTCATTGCCTACACATATTTTACCATAAGTTTCTCATTTGCGAAACCGTTTCAGCAAATCTTCCATATATTGTGGAATCGGCGCCTGAAATTCAACATATTCGCCTGTCGATGGATGGAGAAAACCGATGGTCATGGCATGAAGTGTCTGACCATGAAGCCCCGGGAAGGCGTAATTTTTCGATGTTCCCCCGTATAATTCGTCTCCCAGCAAGGGATGGCCGGTCTGTGACATGTGTACCCGGATCTGATGCGTGCGCCCGGTCTCTAAGATGAATTCGACATAGGTGTAGCGCGAAAACCGCTCCAGAACACAGTAATGTGTGACAGCCGGTTTGCCGTTTCGGGTAACGACAGCCATCTTTTTTCGCTGTGTCGGGTGCCGTCCTATGTCGCCGCTCACGGTACCCTCGTCATCCCGCAGCACACCGCAGACGATACCGCGGTAAACCCGCCTGACGGTATGCGCCTTGATCTGCTCCGCGATATTCAGGTGGGCAGAGTCATTTTTGCATACGATCAGCGAGCCGGTGGTATCCATATCGATCCGGTGTACGATGCCGGGCCGTATTTCCCCGTTTATGCCGGAGAGACTGTCCACGCAGTGATACATCACTGCGTTGACGAGCGTACCGCTGTAATGCCCGGCGGAAGGGTGTACCACCATGCCCTTTGGCTTGTTCACAATCAGCAGGTCATCGTCCTCATACAGGATATCCAGCGGGATATTTTCCGGACAGATATCGACGGACTGTGCGGCAGGGATCTCGACGGATACCAGATCGCCCGCTTCCACGGAAGCGCCGGTTTTCGTGATGACTTCACCCTGCACGGAAACCTGTCCTGACCGGATCAGTTTTTGGAAAAAAGAGCGGGATTGTTCCGGATAAATCTGTGCAAGAAATTTATCCAACCGCTCTCCCGCTAACGCTTCCTGAACTTCGAATTGTTGTTTCATTTTGGCAACTCTTTCCGTCTTAAATGATTCTCTCAAAGATCTCGCTTCTTTTTGCCCTGAAAACTGAGGCTTTTCAGTATTTCCGTGAAATCCTCTTCGCGGAGCTTAAACAGAATGACAAGGATCAGCAGGACTGTCGAGCAGGTCACATAAATGTCGGCCACATTGAATACCGGGAAATCGATCAGGACAAAGTAGAAAAAGTCCACAACATAATCCTGCGTCACACGATCTATAAAATTTCCGACTGCTCCGGCAGAGTTCAGCACAAGGAAGATGCGGAGCAGACGATATTTCTTTGTAAAAGGCAATCTTGCATACACATAAACGATCAGAGCTAAAATGACAACCGTAATCACGATGAATACATTTTGCTGTCCCTGGAGAATCCCGAAGGCTGCGCCGTGATTTTCAAGATAGTACAGTTCAAAAACATTCTCGATCAGAATAACGGGATCGCGGCCGCGAAGCCCCAGAACGGCCCATTTTTTTGTAATCTGATCCAAAAATGTAAGCAAGACAAAGCAGATGCTTCCGCAAAAAATGCTGGGAAGCGGTTTGATTTTATTCTCCATATCCGATTTCTCCTGATATAGGAAGTGTTGGTTGTGTGCTTCTTGAGCTTTCATAGTAAACGGGCATGACTGCTGACGCAGTCATCACCATATATGAAAGTCGATTGCTCCGCTCTTCGAGCTCCCGCAATCGCCGCCTGTATTCGCAATCCGGGCTAATCGCCCTACTTGCTCATACCGGCTTGGTCGTCGAATATCCAGTCATCTGGTCATGCAAGCATTCCCATCTGTCTGTCTATTCACGACACTTTCATAGTAAAAAGCCAGTCATTGGATCATTCCGACTGGCTTTGATTTGACAAACTCCATGGTGGTAGCAAAATAAACAATATCCTCTGATCAGATGTCCGTCTGCAGGGAGGAGGTGTCAAACGCATTCACGATATTCTGGAAATCTCCGGAAATATCAACGTTGTGAGGAGTCACAATAAAGATGTAGTGGGATATCTTCTGAAGGTTTCCTGCGATCGCATAGCAGGAACCGGAGGTAAAGTCGATAATCCGTTGTGCGATCTCGAGATCAAGTCCCTCCAGATTCAGTACGACGCTTCTGCCGTCAAGCAGCGTCTCTGTAATCTCTCTGGCATCCTCTACTGATGTGGGCTTCACAACACAAATTTCCATGGTAGTCTGACCTCCCTGTGTCCTTCTGGACGGACGCATCGGCGTGACCTTTCCGGAAGTCTGCGCCGGTTTGACTGTCGGCTGTTTGGATGGTTCTCTTACAGGAGAGATATTCTCCGGCTCTTCCTCCTGTCTTCTGCGATCGCGGCGGGAAAATCTTCTGGGAGGGATGTAATCCTCCTCGTCCTCCTCATCATAGAACTCGTCGTCATAATAGTCTTCATCGTCAGAGTTCAGCCGCATTGCATTTAAAAACTTATCCATCGCACCCATTTCTCTATCTCCAATCCGTTTACTATAATTTTAATTCGTAATCTCTCTCGCCGAAAATACCGGTACCGACGCGCACCATGGTCGCGCCTTCCTCGATGGCGACTTCGTAGTCTCCTGTCATCCCCATGGACAAAATAGACATACATACATTATCAATTTTTTTATCTGCAATGTCAACAGATAATTCCCTGATTTTGCGAAAATAAATGCGGTTCTTCTCCGGGTCCTCTACATAAGGCGCGATTGTCATCAGCCCCTGAATACGGATGTTCGGAAGCTTTGCCGCCTCGGTCACAAGACGGATCGTCTCATCCGCAGAAATGCCGAATTTGGACTCTTCCCCGGCGATATTTACCTCGATCAGGATATCCGTTTCAACATTATGCCGAACGGACTGCGCGCTGATCTCCTGTGCCAGCCGAAGCGAGTCGACGGAATGGATCAGGGCTGCTTTTCCCATCAGGTATTTCACTTTATTTCTCTGCAGATGACCGATCATATGCCAGTGAATGTCGGAGGGCATTTCATCGTATTTATCCATCATCTCCTGCACCTTGTTTTCACCGAATTCGCGGATGCCCGCTTCATAAGCCTCCTGCAGCATGGAGACAGGTTTTGTTTTACTCACCGCGATAAGTGTCACTTCACTCCGCTCTCGCCCTGCGCGTTCACAGGCCGCTTTTATCCTATTTTCAACATCTGAGAGATTCTCTTTTACCATGATACACATTCCTTTCTCTTATTTTGATGATACAAGGGACAAAAGGTCTGAAATCGGATGCTTGATCATCCCCTTTTGTCTCTCGAATCATTTTGATCTGATCATCAGTTTGCAAACTCTCCCTCCGAGATGGATGTCCCGTCCAGCGCAATTCGGTCATAGAGAGACAGGCCGTAACTCGTGCCGGTCGCAATGATCGTGTATTCCCCATTGGAGGCCAGAACAGAGATCTGTTTAAACACGGCATATCCTTTGTTCACATTGTAGACCCCGCTCCGCTCTTCAGTTTCTGAGATGACATATTGTTCGGTGGAATCCGGTTTCTGTATCACATCACCGACCGAGAGATCATCCGGCGGGACATAACAGTATCCGGTCTCCGTGTCGGTATAGTAGATATCCGTGCTGACAAACTCTGCGCTTCCGTCGTCTCCCGAGATCAGAATCACACCCTGAGAGGATGGCAAGACAAAGCAGATGCTTCCGCAAAAAATGCTGGGAAGCGGTTTGATTTTATT
>JAJQBM010000071.1 GCA_021203285.1 Clostridiales bacterium
AATTATAATCATCATATCATAATTTTTTGTTTTATAAGACAAATGAAACCTGCGGAACTGATATGGCGCCATCGGATCCGCGCAGAACCGAAGTACAATTTTATAAGAAGAGGATAGTTTTCAGAAATGAACGCACAGAAAAAAGTTCCGCTTTGGCGGAAAACAATCTACGGGCTCGGTACCGGTGGCGGAAATATTTTCAGCCAGATCGGCGCGGCCTTTTTGCTTAGCTACTATACAGACACCGCGATGATGGCCGCGGCCGCCATCGGTACGATGTTTGTGGTATGCCGTGTCTTTGACGGTGTCAGCGATCTTGTGATGGGCGCGATCGTGGATAAGACGAACACCCGCTGGGGAAAGGCGAGGCCATGGCTGATCCTGTCCGGACCTCTCACTGCGCTGGGCATTATATTGCTGATGCATGTCCCCATGGGAGCCAGTGACAGCGGCAAGCTGATCTACGCGTATCTGACCTACATATTCATGAATGTCATCGTGTATACGATTTTCGGTATTTCTAATACCGCTCTGCTGCCTTTGATGACGCGAAATGCCAAGGATAGCACGATGCTGGCTACCTTCTCGGCAGTCGGCAACAATGTCATCGGACTGGCAGCCGGATCCGCTATCACACCATTGGTGCTGGCGTTGGATTGGCACTGGACAAGCATTATTCTCGGATGCGTTGCCGGTGTATTGATTCTGATCTCCGGTCTGGTTAATAAAGAGATCAGCCCGGAGGAGGGCGAAGAGATGAAAGAGGATAAGCCATCCCTGAAAGCGCAGTTCCCGTCCGTCATGAAAAACCGGTATTTCTGGCTGCTCCTGCTGATCGGTGTTTCCTCGTTGCTGATGAACGCGAATGCCATTGCAGCTCAGACCTATTACTGCAATGCGGTTCTCGGAAAACCTCTCTTTATGTCCGTGCTGATGACAGCCGGTCAGGCACCGGGTATTGTAATCCTGTTCCTGATGCCGATCATTTCCAATAAGTGGTCCAAGCGGGCATTCCTGACTTTGGGCGCTGTGCTGCTGATTATCGGTTTTGCCATTACCGGCCTTGCGGGTACAAACCAGCCGATGATTGTCTTCGGAACGGTCATCCGTTCCCTCGGCGCGGGTCCGCTTTTGAGCGCGGTATTTGCTCTGGTGCCGGATGTAGTCGAGCACGGCAACTGGAAATATGGCATGCGGTCGGAGGGTCTGATCTCCTCCGCGCAGTCCATCGGCTCCAAGATTGGTATGGGCTTAGGCTCCGCGATGTGTGCATGGATTCTTGCGGCAGTCGGTTATGATTCCACAGCAGAAGTGCAGTCTGCAGCAGCGGTCGCTGCCATTAAGTTTGATTACACTTATATGGGCGCGATTTTCGGTGTGGTGATCCTGATCCTGGTGCTTCTCACCAATGTAGAAAAATATGCCCCGCAGTATCGCGGAGCACAGCCGCAGCCGGAGAAGGCAGCATAAACGCAGGAAGAAAGAGAAAGGATTATCACAATGGAAGAAAAAAACAATACAGAGATATTGGATTATGACAAGCTGGACGGCTCTCTGAAATTTGGCGGTCCGCCGGAAGATATGCAGGTGAAGATGGCGGATATCAGCTGGGTGAAACGGAAGAAACTGGATATCGCGTATGCGGCAGATTCACCGAATCAGGTTCTGGATCTGTATTATCCTCAGGAGGGGGACGGACCCTTTGCCGTGCTTCTGCATCTCCACGGCGGCGGATTCGGGCTTGGCGATAAGCGGGACGACCATATGGATACCTACCTGAAATTTCTGAGCAAAGGAATCGCGGTAGGTTCCATCGAGTATCGGCTCAGCGGGGAGGCAATTTTCCCGGCCGCGGTTCTGGACTGTCGGGAGGCGGTTCGCTTCCTGAGAAGAAATGCGGCGGAATTCAATCTTGACCCGGATCATTTCGGCACCATCGGCGGTTCCGCCGGAGGCAACCTGAGCGCGATTCTGGGCATGAATATTCCCAACGGGAAATTCCCCGGCGAGGAGAACCTGACGCTGGACGGAAGCTGCAGCGTCAATGTGGCGGTGGATCAGTTTGGCCCGATTGATTTTGCGGTCATGGATGATATGGCGCGTGAGAATGGGGTAAGCTTCGTTGACCACGATCAGCCGGAGTCGGCTGAGAGCAGTTACATGGGCGGCCCGCTTCCAACGCTGGATCCGGGATACCTGGCGCAGGCGAACCCGATCACCTATATCAATCCGGATATGGCTCCGCTGCTGGTGCAGCATGGCTGCATTGACCGCCTGGTTCCCTATCAGCAGTCGGTATTGCTGGTGAATGAGGTGAAAAAGGCAGTCGGAGAGGAGAGAGTAGAATTTACGACCCTTCCCACGGCCGATCACGAGGATGCCCAGTACGGAACAGAGGAGAACCTGACAATTATATGGAACTTTCTGCAGAAGTATCTGTAAGATGAGGGGCGCCGTACCCAATGCGGGCGCGGCGCCTTTTTAAAATATGGAGAACACAATGAATTTAACAGAGAAATTATTTGATCTGACAGAGGAACAGGTGTGCTGGGTGAAGGAGACTCTGGCTTCCCATCACACAAAACAGAAAGCCGGGCAGCTGTTTTGTGTGATGGGGCAGGATTACAGCGCACGGGAGCTGAAATCTCTGGTACAGGATTACTGCATCGGCGGCATCCTGTTCCGCCCTGCTCCGGCGAAGGACATCCGTGCATGGTACGAGCCGCTGGATGCGGCGGCGGAGGTTCCGCTCTTAAAGGCCGCGAATCTGGAGGAGGGCGGCTCCGGCGGCCTGTCGGACGGTACATTTTTCGGATGGCCGATGACCGTCGCCGCGACGAACAGCGGGGATATGATGGAAAAGTTTGCGAAGGTCTGTGCGAGGGAGGGACAATCGGTCGGCATTAACTGGACATTTTCTCCGGTCTACGATCTGGATCTGAACTTTCGCAATCCGATTACGAATGTGCGGACCTGCGGGTCAGACCTGCAGCGGGTGAAGGAGTTTTGCTCCCGTTATGTGACGACGCTCCAGACGGAGGGAGTGGCTGCCTGTGCCAAGCATTTCCCGGGAGATGGCGTGGATTTCCGGGATCAGCATCTGCATCCGACCTACAACAGCCTGTCTGCAAAGGAATGGGATGAGAGCTATGGGGCAGTTTACCGGCAGTTGATTGAGGACGGGCTCATGAGCATTATGGTCGGTCATATCGTACAGCCGAATGTCGCCATGGAGATGAACCCGGCGCTTACATTTGAGGAATGCCTGCCGGGTTCTTTGTGCCGGGAACTTCTGACCGGTGTGCTCCGGGAATGGTTTCATTTTAACGGGCTGATCACCACGGATGCAACGATTATGAGCGGGTTTACACAGGCGCTGCCGCGCCGGCAGACCATCCCGCGGGCAATTGCGGCAGGCTGCGACATGCTTGTATTCAATACGGATTTTTATGAAGATTATCAGTATATACTGGAAGCCCTCGCAAACGGCGATCTGACGCCGGAGCGGCTGGATGAGGCTGTGACCAGAATTCTGGCATTAAAGGCGAAGGTGGCGGGAAAGCGGCCGAAGCCTGCGACGGATGTTCCGTCCGTGCAGTGGCAGGCAGAGTGTGCTGATCAGTGTGTCACACTGGTCAAAAATGTGCAGGATGTCCTTCCGATCACGCCGCAGCGGTTTCCGCGGATCCGTCTTGTGACATTCGGAAATGACAGCACGGCGGACGGAAGCATGACTGATATCGCGGAGGAATTGCTTCGGGCGGAAGGTTTTGAGACGGAGCGGTTTGACATTGCGAGGGAAGAGATGCACGGCACAAAGAGCCTCCCGGGAGACCGGCTGACATTGTATCTGGCGAACTGTGAACACGCCTCGAACCAGACGGCGATCCGGCTGTTCTGGGCAAAAAAACATGCATTGGATGTGCCGCGGCATGTGGAGGAAGAGCCGAGCATATTTGTTTCTTTTTCCAACCCGTATCACCTGCAGGATGTGCCGCGGGTGAAGACCTATATCAACGCGTATAGCTGTCATCGGCCGATGATCGAAGCGGTGATCGCAAAGCTCACAGGGAAGAGTGAATTCCACGGGGTTTCTCCGGTGGATGCTTTCTGCGGACTGCCGGATACCCGGTTGTGAGAAAGAAAAAGTGAATTAAAAAATAAGAAGAAATGTTGTTGCGGGACAGAACAAAGAGGAGTACGATGAAATACAAAGCAGTAATTTTTGATCTGGATGGCGTGATCTGCTGTACGGATCGGTATCATTATCTGGCGTGGAAACAGATTGCGGATCGGGAAGGGATTTATTTTGATGAGCGCATTAATGACCGCCTTCGCGGCGTGAGCCGGATGCAGAGTCTGGAAATCATTCTGGAAAAGGCGGATCGAGCCTATTCGGAAGAGGAAAAACGCGCACTGGCAG
>JAJQBM010000092.1 GCA_021203285.1 Clostridiales bacterium
GAACATCGTAAATGCTTTTCCCTTTATATTTTACCTCAAGAGTTTCCCTGTTATCCCGCTTCCCCTTGCAGACCTCGCAGGGGACATATACATCCGGGAGAAAGTGCATCTCGATTTTCAAAATGCCGTCTCCGGCGCAGGCCTCGCAGCGGCCGCCCTTTACATTAAAACTGAACCGACCCTTTTTATACCCTCTCGCCTTCGCGTCGGCTGTCGCCGCAAAAAGATCCCGGATCTGGTCAAAAACGCCCGTGTAGGTGGCCGGGTTTGACCTTGGCGTCCTGCCGATGGGCGACTGGTCGATGCAGATTACCTTGTCCAGCTGCTCCAGACCCTCCATCGCGCGGTGCTTCCCGGGAATACAGTGCGCCCGGTTCAACTTCCGCGCCAGATTTTTGTACATGATCTCATTGACCAGAGAACTCTTGCCGGAGCCGGACACGCCGGTCACACAGGTCATCACGCCCAATGGAAACCGCACTGTGATATTTTTCAGATTGTTCTCCGCAGCCCCGCGGACCGTCAGCCAGCCGCTCGGCTTTCTGCGGGTCTCCGGCACCGGAATCTGCAGACGCCCGCTCAGGTAAGCCCCGGTAACCGACTCCCGGCACGCCATGATATCCGCCGCCGTTCCGACAGCCACCACCTCACCGCCGTGCTCCCCGGCGCCGGGTCCGATGTCCACGATATAATCGGCCGCCAGCATCGTCTCCTCATCGTGCTCCACCACGATCAGCGTGTTGCCCATGTCCTTCAGGTTTTTCAATGCAGACAGAAGCTTCCCGTTGTCACGCTGATGCAATCCGATGCTCGGCTCATCGAGGATATAGGTCACGCCCACCAGCCCGGAACCAATCTGCGTCGCCAGACGGATGCGCTGCGCCTCCCCGCCGGACAGGCTGCCGGTCGCGCGGGCGAGCGTCAGATAATCCAGCCCTACCTCTTTCAGAAAACCGACTCTCGCACGGATCTCCTTTAAAATCTGTGCGCCGATCAGCTCCTGCTGCGGGGTCAGACGCATTTCCTCCAGAAACACAGACAGGTCCTTTACGGACAGGGAGGTCACCTCATGAATATTTTTCTCCGCCACCGTCACAGCCAGAGAGGATTTCTTCAGACGCTGGCCGCGGCAGACTTTACAGGGAGTGATGCGCATAAACGTCTCGTACTCCTGCTTTGCCGTCTCGGAACTGATCTCCCGATAGCGTCTCTCCACATTCCGGATCAGGCCCTCAAACGCAATATCGTAGACACCTACGCCGCGCTGTCCCCGATAATGCACCTTCACCTGATAACCGCCCGTCCCGTGAATCAAAATCTCATGAATTTGCTTCGGATATTCCTCAAAAGGCGTGTCCAGGTCAAACCCATACTCCTCCGCCAATGCCGTCAAAGTCGCATGGGTAAAGCTTCCCTTCTGATTGGCTGACTGCCAGCCGGGCACCCGGATCGCCCCTTGCATGATCGACAGGCTTTTATCCGGAATCATAAGCTCCTCATCAAACTCCATCTTGAATCCGAGGCCTGCGCACTCCGGGCAGGCGCCAAACGGGTTGTTAAAAGAAAAGCTGCGCGGCTCGATCTCCTCTATACTGCCGCCGCAGTCCGGGCAGGCGAAATTCTCGGAGAACTCCATGCTCTCCCCGCCAATGATATCGACCGTCATCCGCCCTTCCGCCAGCTTCAGCGCATTCTCGATAGAATCCACCAGCCTGCGGCGGCCCATATCCGGCTTTACCACCAGACGGTCCACCACGATATCAATGTTGTGTTTGATGTTCTTATCCAGATGAATCTCTTCCGTCAGCTCGTAGACACTCCCGTCGATCTGCACGCGGACATAACCGCTGCGCTTTGCCGACTCCAGTAGCTTCTGGTGCATGCCCTTCCGCCCGCGGACGACCGGAGCCAGCAGCTGGATCCGCGTCCGCTCCGGCAGCAGCATGATCTGATCCGCCATCTGATCCACACTCTGCCTGCGAATCTCCCTGCCGCACTTCGGGCAGTGGGGCGTGCCGATGCGCGCGTAGAGGAGGCGGAAATAGTCGTAAATCTCCGTCACCGTGCCGACCGTAGAGCGCGGGTTGCGGTTCGTGGATTTCTGGTCAATGGAAATCGCCGGAGAAAGTCCCTCGATCTTCTCGACATTCGGCTTCTCCATCTGCCCCAGAAACTGACGGGCATAGGAGGATAGGGACTCCATGTACCGCCGCTGTCCCTCCGCATAAATCGTATCGAAAGCCAGCGAAGACTTTCCGGATCCTGACAAACCGGTCAGTACGATAAACTGATCTCGCGGGAGATCCAGATCGATTCCCTTCAGATTGTGCTCGGCTGCGCCGCGGATCTTTATATATTGTTGTGGCATGATAAAACCTCTTTCCTGCTTGCATATACTCCTGTATGTATTTTGGGATGTGCACAGGAAACAACTTCAACGCGGTCACAACAAAGTTCCCGCTTATGAATTGTTTCCTGTGCACATCCTTCCTGCCTGCTCTTTAAAAAAATGCACTATATTAATTGCAATCCAGTTCCCGCAGGGCCTTCTTCAGCTCGATCATGCGGTCACGGTAATCGGCCGCCGCCTCGAAGTTGAGATCCGCCGCGGCCTTTTCCATCTTCTTCGTGATGTCTTTGATCTGCTTTTCCAGCTCTTTCCGGCTCATGGACTCCGGATCAACCTTAAACTGCAGCTCTTCCTGCGCAACTTTCTTAGAAATACTGATCAGATCGCGAACCGACTTCTGAATCGTCTGCGGGGTGATGCCGTGCGCCTCATTATACGCCTGCTGGATTGCACGGCGCCGCTGTGTCTCCTCAATCGCAACACGCATAGAATCCGTCACCGTATCGGCATACATGATAACATGACCGTCACTGTTGCGCGCCGCCCGGCCGATGGTCTGGATCAGCGAGGTCTCAGAGCGAAGGAATCCCTCCTTGTCCGCATCCAGAATCGCCACCAGCGTGATCTCCGGAATGTCCAGCCCCTCCCGGAGCAGGTTAATACCGACCAGAACATCAAAGACATCCAACCGGAGATCCCGGATAATCTCTGCCCGCTCCAGCGTGTCGATGTCGGAATGGAGATATTTCACACGGATGCCGACCTCCCGCATATAATCAGTCAGGTCCTCCGCCATCCGCTTCGTCAGGGTGGTGATCAGAACCTTGTGCCCGCCCGCGGTCTCCCGGTTTACTTCGGCGATCAGATCGTCAATCTGTCCCTCCACCGGCCGCACGTCAATCCGCGGGTCAAGCAGCCCGGTCGGTCGGATGATCTGTTCCGTCCGCAGGAGCTCATGCTCGTCCTCGTAGACATTCGGCGTGGCAGAGACAAAAAGCATCTGGTCAATATGGCTCTCAAACTCCTCAAAATTCAACGGACGGTTATCCAACGCCGACGGGAGGCGGAACCCGTAATCCACCAGCGTCTGCTTGCGGGAGCGGTCTCCCGCGTACATCCCCCGCACCTGCGGGATCGTGATGTGCGACTCGTCCACAATGATCAGAAACTCCTCCGGAAAATAATCCAGAAGCGTATAAGGCGGAACGCCGGGCTCCAATCCTGACAGATGGCGGGAGTAATTCTCTATCCCGCTGCAGAAACCCGTCTCGCGCAGCATCTCCACATCAAAGTTCGTCCGCTCCGCAATCCGCTGCGCCTCGATCAGCTTGTCCTCCCCCTTAAAGTAGCGGACACGCTCCTCCATCTCCTTCTCAATCTCAGCAGCGGCACGGTTGATTTTCTCCTGCGGCACCACATAGTGGGAGGCCGGGAAAATCGCGCTGTGCTCCAAACGGGCTTTGATCTCACCGGTCAGGACATCGATCTCCGTGATGCGGTCGATCTCATCCCCGAAGAACTCCACCCGCACAGCCGTCTCTCCATAGTCTGCCGGAAAAATCTCCAACGTATCACCGCGAACGCGAAACGTCCCGCGGTGAAAATCCATGTCACTCCGGTCATACTGCATGTCGATAAGCTGACGGATCACCTCATCCCGATCCTTTACCATGCCGGGACGGAGCGATACAATCATATTCTGACAGTCGCTCGGGCTGCCGATGCCGTAAATACATGACACGGATGCAACAATAATCACATCCTGCCGTTCTGACAGCGCCGCCGTCGCGGAGAGGCGGAGCTTGTCAATCTCATCGTTGATAGAGGAATCCTTCGCAATGTACGTGTCCGTGGAGGGAACGTAAGCCTCCGGCTGGTAATAATCATAGTAGGACACAAAATACTCCACTGCATTCTCGGGGAAGAACTCCTTCATTTCGCCGTATAATTGCGCCGCGAGCGTTTTATTGTGTGAAATTACCAAAGTCGGCTTCTGGAGGGCTTCGATGACGTTCGCCATCGTGAAGGTCTTTCCGGAACCCGTAACCCCAAGCAAAGTCTGGAA
>JAJQBM010000148.1 GCA_021203285.1 Clostridiales bacterium
GTGCCATGCCCATACGCATCAACCGTCGGGACAAGCGCAGCCGGGTTTTCGGAGGCAAGCGCCGCATCGATCGTCTCCCTCCCGTAAAACGCACCGTAGGAAAAGCCCTCCGGCGGTTCACCGTCCTCCACCGTCTGATCCCAGATCGCGGCAATCCGCGTCGACCCGTCCGCATAGCGAAACGCCGGATGGGTATATTCAATCCCCATATCCAGAAATCCCACGAGAACACCCTGCCCAGTCAGATCCAGCCCCGCCGGATTCTGCAGACGCAGGATGCCGCCGGTCTCCAAAGCGGTCTGGTCTGCCGGAGCGTAACACTTCGGGATAATTGCATACGGGTAGGTTTCCAGACTCATCTCCGGGGAAGTCGACCGGTCATAACAGACCACATCAAAACGGTCGCTGACCTTCTGAAAGCAGGCGGTATCCTCTCTGAGATATCCTCCCCGGTAATCGATGATAAAATCATAGTAATCATTGGAATAAATTGCGGTGCGGCAGAGCGCACGGTTCGTCTCATCAGCCATAAGGCAGCCTCTGTCTCAACTCTTACCTTATAGTATGATGAAACCTGCAGATTTACTCCTCGACCGCCTCCATATAACACTCCACCGGTACATAGTCGCCCCACGCCTTCGGAAGGAGAATCCCCGCATCCATCAGGGCTCTGCCGGTATAGACCGCGCCGTCCTCCCGTGAACGGTAGCGCTTGCCCGGCTCCAGGCCGCGCAGGCAAAGCGGGCTGCGCAGCATATTCGGCTCCGCGTGGAAAATCATCCCCTGTACCAGCACCTGCCGCCCGTCCTCGGATACATACGCCCACGCTGCGACATTTTCCTCAAAAGGATTGCTCAGGCGGAAATATTTTCCGTTGTGAATCAGCGGGCCGAACTCTTTAAAGGCGCGAATCTGCGCCCTGACCTCTTCTTTTTCCTCCTCGGTCAGCCGGTTTACATCCAGCTCATAGCCGAAGCTGCCCGCCATCGCCGTGACGCCCCTGCCCCGGATCGGAATACTCCGTCCGGTCTGATGGTTCGGCACGGCGGAGACATGAGACCCGACAGAGGAGACCGGGTAAAAGAAGGAGGTTCCGTACTGAATATGCGTCCGTTCATATGCGTCCGTGTCGTCGCTGCACCAGATCTGCGGGCAATAATATAAAATCCCGGCGTCAAACCGGCCGCCGCCCCCGCAGCACCCCTCAAACAGCACATTCGGGAACGCCTGCGTCAGCCGCTCCAGCATATCATACAATCCAAGCACAAACCGATGCGGCATCTCCCTTTGCCTCTCAGCCGAGAGAAGCGCGGAGTACCAGTCGCTGGCGCTCCGGTTGAAATCCCACTTTACATACGCAATATTCGCGGACTGCAAAATACGGCTCACCGCGCCGACAAGATAATCCCGCACATCCGGGCGGGTTATGTCAAGCACTAGCTGATGCCTTCCTCTTACCGGATTCCGCTCGGGAATCCGAAGCGCCCACTCCGGATGGGTGCGGTAGAGCTCACTGTCCTCCGAGATCATCTCCGGCTCAAACCAGATGCCGAAATCCATTCCCATGGCATTGACCCGTTCCACCAGTCTTCCCAGGCCGTTCGGCAGCTTGGCAGCATTCACATTCCAGTCGCCCAGGCTCACATCGTCGTGATTGCGGCGGCCGAACCACCCGTCGTCCATCACCAGCATATCCACGCCCAGACCGGCTGCGCCCTCCGCAATTTTCAGAAGCTTATCCTCATTAAAATCAAAATAGGTGGCCTCCCAGTTATTGATAAGGATCGGCCGCTCGGCCAGCTTATGTTTTCCCCGGCATACACGCTCCCGGATGATCCGGTGAAAGCGGTGGGACAGTGTCTCAAACCCCGTGTCGGACAGAGACAAAATCACCTCCGGTGCGTAAAAGCTTTCTCCGGGCGCAAGCTCCCAGCAAAACAGCTCCGGGTGGATGCCCATGACCAGACGTGTCTGGTTTAACTGATCATACTCAATCTGTGTCTGAAAACAACCGCTATACACAAGCGCAGCGCCGATACAGGCGCCATCGGTCTCCGTACACCCCTTCCGGCACAGCAGCACCGTCGGGTTCTGCTGGTGGCTGCTGGTTCCGCGCCCGCTGGAGCTCTGCTGGATCCCATGAAGCAACGGACGGCGTTCCGGCACTCTCTCCTGCAGATGCCGACCGTGAAAATGAATCCACTCCCACTGTCCATAAGGAATATCCAGACAGAGACTGTGCGCCCGATTGACCGTGACCGGCTGTTTCCCGCCGTTTACAATGACCGCGCTCCTTGTGATCACGTCATACTCCGGCAGCACTCCGTACTTCAATATCACGCAGACACCCGACACCGCATCCCGCAGCGTGATCTCCAGCGTCTGCGCCTCATTCTCCCCGGCATAAACGGCCGGCAGCCCCGGGATGGAATATTTCCCCGGAACAATCCGGCAGCTCTCGTATCGCAAATCCAGCACACAGCTCCCGTTCTCATGGCAGACAGAGACGGCAGAGATACGGTAGTCCCCCACCCCCTCCGCCGCATACTCCAACGGCATGGTATCCAGAGAATAGGTCCGGTCCTCCCCCGCGTCATACGGGTTTCCGGAAAAAGCCACATCCGGATAATCCAGCAGATACTCCATATCCTGTCTGGTCTTTGCGCCGTACCACAGATGCTTCAGAACGCCGCGGCAATCCGCTTTCATCTGATACAGGGTGTTTTCCGTCTCCAGATAAAAAGTTTCATTCTCAATTCTGACTGCCACTGCTCTTATCCTCCAGACCCGGCAGGCCGCGCATCTGAATCAGCGGGCCTCCGGTTTTTTCTATGTATGCCTTTGTGATTGTCACTTTTCCGATATTATCATCCTTCGGAATCTCATACATGATATCCAGCATGAATTCCTCGATAATCGAGCGCAGGGCACGCGCACCCACCTTTTTCTCCTTCGCCTTTTTCGCGATGGCCCGGAGGGCGTCCTCCTCGAACTCTAGCTGAACCTCATCCATTGCAAGCAGCTTCTGATACTGCTTTATGATCGCATTCTTCGGCTCCTTCAAAATCTGCACCAGCATGTCCTCCGTCAGCGCATCCAGAGAAAACAGGATAGGCAGACGGCCGATAAACTCCGGAATCATGCCGAACTTGCGGATATCCTCCGTGGTGACATTCCGCAGAATGTTCTCCTCCTCGTCATACTTGTCCTTCAGATCTGCCTGAAAACCGATGGACGCGTGCTCATTAAGGCGCTCCTTAATGATGTCCTCCAGTCCTGGGAAAGCTCCGCCGCAGATGAACAGGATATTTTTCGTGTCGATTGTCGTCATGGGAACCATCGCGTTTTTGTTGGTCGCCCCGACCGGAACCTCCACCTCGGATCCCTCCAGCAGGCGCAGCATCCCCTGCTGAACGGACTCACCGCTCACATCCCGCTGTGTGGCGTTTTTCTTTCTGGCAAGCTTGTCGATCTCATCGACAAAAACGATTCCGTGCTCCGCCCGCTCCACGTCATTATCCGCTGTGGCGAGAAGCTTGGAAAGAATGCTCTCGATATCGTCTCCGATATAGCCCGCCTCCGTCAGGGAAGTCGCATCCGCAATCGCCAGAGGCACATCCAGCAGGCGCGCCAGCGTCTTTACCAGATAGGTCTTCCCCGAACCGGTCGGCCCTACCATGCGCATGTTGGACTTCTCGATCTCGATGCCGTCGTCCACCCGGTTCGTCCGCGATACCACCCGCTTGTAGTGGTTATATACCGCGACAGACATCACCTTTTTTGCGTGCTCCTGCCCCACCACATACTCGTCCAGACTCGCCTTGATTTTGTGAGGCGCGGGAATCTTTTTGATATCCAGAACCGGCTCTGTTTTCTTCTCCGGCTTTTTCTGCTTAGCCTTGATCTTCGGCTGATGGCCGAACAACCCCTGAAGGTCGGACATATTGACAAAGCTGATACTCGGAATCCGGGCTCCGGCATTGTTCGGCGTATTTCCGCGCCCGGTGTTGTCGGCACTGCCGCCGTTATTTTCACCGCCGTTATTTTCGCCGCTGTCACTGCCCTGATTACCGCTGTTGTTGCTGTTGCCGCCGTTATTCTGAAACAGGCTGCCGAGATCCGACATGCCGGGGAACCCCATGTTCGCCATGCTGTCGAAGGTCTTCTGCATACAATCCTGACAGATATTCATATTGTTCGGCACATGAATCAGCCGCCCGCAGCGGCTCGCCGGCCGGTGGCAGAGCGTACAGTACTCCTCGTACTTGTTCTGATCGTCATTGCCGTCCTGATCTACTTCCCTGTAATCCTGATTGTCAACCATAATTTACTCCATTTTTCCAAATATATTCCCAAACAAAGCGGTATGTTATTATAGCATAGAAAAAATGGCAGGACTATTTATTCACAAGT
>JAJQBM010000253.1 GCA_021203285.1 Clostridiales bacterium
CCCCCGGCGAGATGGAGGACGATTTCGAGGAGACCATGGAGGTGGTGCGCAGAGTGCAGTATGATAGCGCATTCACGTTTATCTACTCCAAGCGAACCGGGACGCCGGCCGCCTCCATGGAAGATCAGGTTCCGGAGGATGTGGTGAAGCGCCGGCTTGACCGTTTATTAAAGGAGGTCCAGACCATCGCCGCGAAGAAGGCGGATGCGCTGACCGGACAGACGATGGAGGTGCTGGTGGAGAGCATCAATCATCAGGATCCGGCGCTGGTGACCGGACGCCTGAGCAATAACTCCGTCGTTCACCTGCCGGGAGACGAGAGTCTGATCGGCAAAATCGTGAGGGTAAGGTTGGACGAGTGTAAGGGATTCTATTATTATGGGAGTTTGGTATGAAAGTGGAGAGCAATCGGCTTTCATATTGTATAGGACACACACATGGAACAAAAACCCGGAAAAAGAGAAATTGTTCTTCTCATAATTATCTTTCTCCTTATCCTTGCGGTCTGGCTTGGCTATCGTTTTATGAGAGCGAGCGCAGATACCGGTGGCAAAGTTCGAATTACGGTGGACGGCGAGGAATACGGTGTTTATAATCTGTATGAAGATCAGGAGATCCCGATTGAGATTGACGGTGAGGTAACCAACACCCTGATTATTGTAAACGGGGAGGCCGATATGATCGAGGCCGATTGCCCGGACCAGATCTGTGTGAATATGGATCCGATTTCCGCGGAGGGTGAGACGATTATCTGTCTGCCGAATAAGATCGTGGCGGAGGTTATCGAGTCAGAGGAGGAGCCAGAGGTTGATGTAATCGCGCAGTAATTGTATGATACAAAGGACAAAAGGTCAGGAATCGGATGCTCGCATCCGTAGTATCATACCTTTTTGTCGCATTAATCATTGTATCGGGGGACAGGCAATAAGAGCAGTGAGAATTCGGCATAAATATTGACAGGGATGAAGAAAGAGTCGGAATAATTATGTATGCTTACATCAGGGGAACCCTTGAGGAGGTTCGGGAAGATTATATTGTCGTAGAGAACAACGGAATCGGATATCAGATATCGGTTCCGATGCGGATTCTGGAGGAGCTGCCGGAAAGAGGCGCGGAGGTGAAAATTTATACCTACCTGTATGTGCGGGAGGATATCTTTTCTCTCTTCGGATTTTCCACGCAGGACGAGCTTGCCATGTTCCGCCTGCTGCTCAATGTCTCGGGCATCGGGCCGAAGGGGGCGCTCGGCATCCTGTCGGCACTGTCGGTCAACGATATCCGTTTTGCCGTGGTGAGCGAGGATATCAAGACGATCACGAAGGCACCGGGCATCGGGAAAAAAGGCGCGCAGCGCCTGATCATTGAATTAAAGGACAAGATCAGTCTCGAGGATGCTTACGAGTCTGCATTGGAGGATGGTCTGCAGGAGGTTCCGGAGACGATGCAGATTGTGAAAAAAGAGGCCATGGAGGCGTTGGTGGCGCTGGGCTACAGCTCGGCGGACGCGGCGAGGGCACTGTCAGGGATCGAGATTTCCGACGATTCGGACGTGGAGACCGTGCTGCGGATGGCGCTTCGCAGCATGGCTCTGTTGTGATGGCACAGGAGATAACATACAGGAGCAAATACATGGAAAAACGAACAATTCCCACGCAGATTCAGGAAGAAGACATAAAACTGGAGCCGAGCCTTCGCCCGAGGACGCTCGACGAGTACATCGGGCAGGAGCAGATCAAGGACAGCCTGCGCGTCTATATTGAGGCGGCGAAGCAGAGGGGAGAGGCGCTCGACCATGTCCTTTTTTACGGGCCTCCCGGTCTGGGGAAGACGACGCTCTCCGGCATCATTGCCAACGATTTGGGCGTCCATATGAAGGTGACCTCCGGCCCGGCCATCGCCAAGCCCGGCGAGATGGCATCTATCCTTAGCAATCTTCAGGAAAATGACCTTCTCTTCGTGGATGAGATTCACCGCCTGAATCGTCAGGTGGAGGAGGTGCTCTATCCGGCCATGGAAGACTACGCGATTGATATTATGATCGGGAAGGGCTCCAGCGCGCGGCCCATCCGTCTGGATCTGCCGAAGTTTACACTGGTGGGTGCGACCACCCGCGCCGGTCTCCTGACGGCACCGTTGCGGGACCGCTTCGGCGTGGTTCAGCATCTGGAGTTTTACACTGTGGATGAG
The DNA here is from genome assembly GCA_021203285.1 of Clostridiales bacterium. GTDB lineage: Bacteria > Bacillota > Clostridia > Lachnospirales > Lachnospiraceae > Eubacterium_I. The sequence goes on from JAJQBM010000253.1 coordinate 2,188, forward strand.
CTGCAGACGATCATCCTGCAGTCGGCGAAAAAACTGAATGTGAAGATCGAGACAGAGGGGGCGCACGAGCTCGCGCGGCGTTCGCGGGGGACGCCCCGGCTGGCGAACCGCCTGTTAAAGCGGGTTCGCGATTTCGCACAGGTAAAATATGACGGGGTGATCACGAAGGACGTGGCTTCCTTTGCGTTGGATTTGCTGGAAGTGGACAGCTGCGGTCTGGATAAAAATGACCGTATGATACTGCTGACGATTCTGCAGAAATTCGGCGGCGGTCCGGTGGGTCTGGACACGCTGGCAGCCGCAATCGGGGAGGATGCCGGCACCATTGAGGATGTGTACGAGCCCTACCTCGTCAAAAACGGATTTATCAACCGCACGCCGAAGGGGCGCGTGGCGACCGAACAGGCGTATGTCCATTTCGGGATTATTCCCGCATAGAGAGAGCGAATACAGCATAAGAGAAAAAGGAGATCATTATGGATAACAAGACCATTCAGGTAAAGCTGGCGGAATACAAAGGAATCGAAGTCCGAAAACGCGAGGTCGTCGTGACAGAGCAGGAGGTTTTGTCCGAGATGGAGCGCGCCCGCACTTACGCCTCCACGACGGAGGACAAATCGGACGGATCCGCCGTTATGGGCGATCAGGCCGTGATCGATTTCGTCGGATACATTGACGATACGCCGTTTGAGGGCGGCGACGGGCAGGATTTCCCGCTGACGCTGGGATCCAATACCTTTATTCCCGGATTTGAGGAACAACTGGTCGGCGCGAAGGTGGGCGATCAGGTGGATGTGCGGGTTTCCTTCCCGGAGAATTACCATGCGAAGGAGTATGCCGGCAGGGAGGCTGTTTTTAAGGTGACGGTCAAATCGCTCCGTGCCACGCTGGTTCCGGAGCTCTCGGACGAGGTGGTTGCCCGGATTTCTCCCTGCAAGACAGCGGAAGAGTTCCGAGGCTATGTGGAGAAACAGATCCGGGACTATAAAACAGATCAGATTCTTCATGAAAAAGAGAATGAGGCGCTGACGAAAGTGGCGGAGAGATCGGAGATCAATGTTCCTCAGGAGCTTGTGGCGGAGCAGGCGGCGATTTTGAAAAACAATCTGCTCGTGCAGCTACAGAATGGCGGAAATACGCTGGAAGCTTATCTGGATTATAACAATCTGACAGAGGAAATGTACGATTCTTATGTGAACCGGAATGCCCTCAATATGCTGCAGGGACAGGCGGTTCTGCTGGAGATTGCGAAGGCGGAGGGATTTTCTTATACGCCGGAGGAACTGGAGCAGGAGCTTTATGTGATGGCCCGCGGATATCAGACGACGGTGGTCAGCTTAAAGGAAATGATCGGGGAAGCCGGCGTTTTGATGGTGGGCGAGGATATTCTTCACAAACAGGCGTTGAATTATATTACGGAGCAGAGCGTAGAAATTTGATCGGCTGCAACGTAGATTACACGTAACTGTGAAGGCACTGAACAGTCACGATCACACAAGGAGAGAAGGCCATGACAAAGACACATATGGTACAGGTAGTGGTTGGCGGGAAGATTCTGACGATGGGCGGATCCGGTGATGAGGTTCACATTCAGAAGGTGGCGTCCTGCGTCAACCGCATGATACAGCAGATAGAGGACACGGAGGCGTACCGTGCGCTGCCCGCGGACTTAAAGCCGATTCTCATCGAGCTGAATATCGCGGATGAGCTGATTGCGGCGCAGGATGCGATCGCCCAGTTGGAGACGGATCTGCAGCTAAAGGAGAATGAACTGGCCAAGGTGAAGCAGACGCTTGTGGATACGCAGATGCAGTTGGAGCGCGCGGAGGGCAGAAGGAAAAGATGAGGCATGAGTTGCTGGCTCCCGCCGGATCCTTTGATATCTGCAGGGCGGTTCTGGCGGCGGGGGCAGACGCGGTTTATCTGGGCGGCGAACGGTATGGCGCCCGCGCCTTTGCGCAGAATTTTCCGACGAAGAGATTCTTGGCGCGCTGCGTCTGGCTCACCTGTACGGGAGAAAGATCTATCTCACCGTCAACACCCTGCTGAAGAACCGGGAGACGGGAGAGGCGCTGTATCGCTGGTTAAAACCATTTTATGAAAACGGATTGGACGCCATTATCGTACAGGATTATGGCGTGTTTCAGTTTGTGCGTGAATATTTCCCGTAGCTTCCGGTTCATGCAAGCACCCAGATGTCCGTGGCGAACGTGAGCGGGGCGAAG
>JAJQBM010000044.1 GCA_021203285.1 Clostridiales bacterium
CCGGGTATGATTCTGGATGAGGCGACCTCCTCCATTGATACTCGTACTGAGGCCATCGTGCAGAGAGGTATGGATGCACTGATGGACGGCCGTACTGTGTTTGTCATCGCACACCGCCTGTCCACGATCATGAACTCCGATGTGATCATGGTGTTGGATCAGGGCCGCATCATCGAGCGCGGCAACCATGACAAGCTGATCGCGGAGAAGGGAACATACTATCAGTTGTATACTGGTGCGTTTGAACTGGAGTAATAACTATGCGATATCCAAAGTTTTTAAAAAAGGGCGGCACCATCGGCTTTGTGGCGCCGTCCTATGGATGTAATATCGAGCCGTACCGCACCGCGTTTGACAGTGCGCTGGAGACATTCCGGAGTATGGGCTTTCAGGTGGAGCTTGGGCCGAACTGTTACGAGGGCGGCGGGATCGGCATCAGCAACACGCCGCAGAAATGTGCGGCAGAACTGCAGAAATACTACAGCAAGCGGAGCAATGATATTCTGATCTCCTGCGGCGGCGGCGAGCTGATGTGTGAGGATCTGAATTATCTGGATTTTGATAAAATCGCGAAAGCAAAGCCGAAGTGGTATATGGGATATTCGGACAACACAAATATGACTTTTCTTCTGACGACGCTCTGTGATACGGCGTCCGTTTACGGTCCCTGCGCTTCCACCTTCGGGATGGAGCCGTGGCATGCGTCGCTTGAGGACGCGTTTGCACTGCTGACCGGCGAGAATCTGACGGTTCACGGATATGAGCTCTATGAAGCGGAAAGCGGGAAGGATGAGGAAAACCCGCTGGCGCCTTACAATGTGACAGAACCGCGCGTGATGATGAAGGTGCCGGATGAGGATGTCCGCATGGAAGGACGTCTGATCGGCGGCTGTCTGGATGTGCTGACCCTGTATACGGGGACAAAGTACGACCGGGTGAAGGAATTCGCGGAGAAATATAAGGAAGATGGGATTCTCTGGTTTCTGGAGGTTTGCGATCTGAATACCATGGGAATCCGGCGCGCACTCTGGCAACTGGAGCAGGCAGGATGGTTCCGATATGTAAAGGGATTCCTGATTGGCCGGCCGCTCTGCCACGGGGAAGCGTTTCTCGGCATGAACCAGTATGATGCCGTGATGGGCATTTTGGAAAAGTATCATGTGCCGGTTCTGATGGATCTCGATATCGGCCATATCCCGCCTGCGATGCCGCTGATCTGCGGGAGCTATGCGAAGGTGGAGACGCTGGGGAATGAGATCACGGTTGAGATGATCTTGAAATGATTGCGATTCGCAGTTATCGGGCGATGATCATTTTACATATGGGATTTCCCTGCGAGGAGAACCGTTCTTCGTATTCAGTCATGATGTTGCCCGCGTTCAAAACGGCGTCGTGATGGAGATCCCATGTGGAAGCCAGAAGCTTCCACCCGGCCGGTTCGATCTGGTCGAGGGAGAATGCAAAAAGATCCCGGTTGTCGGTCTTGAACTCAATCCGGCCGGACGGCGCGAGGATTTGGTCATAGCGCTTCAGAAACTCCGCGGAGGTTAGCCGACGCTTTGCGTGGCGGTCCTTCGGCCATGGGTCGGAGAAGTTCAGGTAGATGCGATCCACTTCGCCGGGTGCGAACATGGCACAGATGTCGGTCGCATCCATGCGGATAAAGCGGATGTTGGGCAGCGGTTCGGTCTGTGCGTCGATTTTTTCCAGAGCACGGACGAGGACGCTGCTGTATTTTTCGATACCGACATAATTAATTTCAGGATGCAGTTTGGCGAGGGCGGTGAGAAACCGCCCTTTTCCCATGCCGATTTCAATGCGGACAGGGTGATCATTCCCGAATATATCCTGCCGCTTCCCGGCCTGCGGGGACTCCTCGGTAAGACATAGGTTGTGGGCGGCGATGGCTTCTCTGGCGCCGGGGATATTTCGTAAACGCATAGGTACCTCCTGATTTGCAACGAAACTGTTTCTGTTATTCGGAATCTTTATGCCCAGAATAATACAGGAGAATCGTTTTGTCCAGTTGTGAGAAGAAGGATCTTGTTAAAAACAGAGGCCGGGGTAAAGTTCATTTGACGAACCCCGCTATCTATGGCATAATGGAAAAACCTACAAGGAAAGTGAGCCGCGCGGCGGGAAAGGGCGGATTCGCGCGGACTGAGCGGAACATATGAAGAATTTTTTCAGAAATATCACAGCCATGCTGGCGGCAATGATTCTGGCGGTCAACTGTGTGCCGCTGGCAGCATCTGCACAGGAGGATGTCTGGTCTTCGGGCATCAGCGTGGTGTCGGAGAGTTCGATTGTCATCGAGGCGAGTACCGGAACGGTGCTCTACGAGAAGGAAGCGGATACACAGCATTATCCAGCCAGCATCACGAAGATTCTTACGACATTACTGGCGTTGGAGAATACTTCGCTGGATGAGATCGTGACTTTTTCCGAGGACGCGGTCTACAATAATGAGGGGAGCGACTCCTCCCACATTGCCAGAGATGTGGGGGAGGAGATGACGCTGGAGCAGTGTCTCTATGCGGTGATGCTGGAGTCTGCGAATGAGTGCGCTTATGCAGTGGCGGAGTATGTAGGCGGCGGAGACTATCAGACCTTTATCAGTATGATGAATGCGCGGGCGGCAGAGCTGGGATGCACGAACACGAATTTTACAAATTCAAACGGGCTTCCGGATACGGAGCATGTGACAACCTGCCGGGATATGGCGCTGATTGCGCAGGCGGCGATTCAAAACAGTACGTTTCGCACGATCACAGGAACCGTTACGTACACCATTCCGCCGACAAACAAGCACGACGAGGAGACACCGCTCAAGAATCATCATCGGATGATCAATAATTACAATGGATCTGAATATTTGTACGAATATTGTATCGGCGGAAAGACCGGTTATACCGACGCGGCCGGGAATACGCTGGTGACTTATGCGGAGAAGGATGGGATGCTTCTGATCTGCGTTGTCATGAAGTCGACCGCGCCGTATGATGATACGATCGCTCTCTGCGACTGGTGCTTTGACAATTTCGCCATGTACAATGTGTCGCAGAATGAGACGAGATATGAGGATTCTGAAAATGGAGGAAGCACGCTATTTGGGGAGGCAGGGGCGTTTGCCGCATTGGACACGGACGCAGAGATTATCCTGCCGGTGGGCGCGGCCTTTACCGATACGGAGGTTGAGGTTTCCTATGAGAATGTCACCGACAGTGTTTTAGGGACGCTGGTCTATACTTACGCGGGGAAGCAGGTGGGATCCGCGGATGTGGTTACGACCGGTGCGAGTGCGACGATGTATGAGTTCGGGGAGGCTGTGGAGGCTGCCGACTCGGAGGAGGATGTAAGCGCGGCGGAAACGGAGTCCGATTCGGGCAGCGGGAAGAAAAAATCTGCCGGGATCGGAGCCGGGTTGAGATCCCGAATTCAGAAGATCCGTGAGAAGCGCCTGATTGTTCGGATCGCGGTGATTGTTGTGATCGCAGCGGTTGCGCTTTTCCTCATTCGGGAGATTCCGTACCGGATCCGGCGGTATCTGCGGCGGAAGCGGCGGCGCGACCGGCGCTACAAGGTGATCAAAAACAACCGGAAGTGGAACCGGCGCGGAGGAAGAAGGTAAGACAATGAAAATATTGAAAACGTTTGTCTCCGCCATTCTCGGCGGGGCGTGTATCAGTTTCGGCGGAATCGCCTACCTATCTCTGGACGAGAAGGTGATCGGCGCGCTGTTTTTTACGGTCGGATTGTTTACAATCTGTACGTTTGGCCTGAATCTGTTTACCGGGAAAGTCTGCTATGTTTTTTCACAGAATCGGGCCTACGCAGGCAATCTCGCGGTGATCTGGGCGGGCAATCTGGCCGGGACATGGCTGGTCGCGCAGGTGGTGCGGTTCAGCCGCCTGAGCACACTGTCCGAGAAAGCGCAGTCTCTGTGTCAGGCGAAGCTGGAGGACGGATTCCTCAGTCTGTTCCTGCTCGGTATCCTCTGCAACATCTTTATCTATATCGCGGTGGAAGGGTTTAAAAAGAATCCGCATGAGATTGGGAAATACCTGTCGCTTTTCTTCGGCGTGATGGTGTTTATCCTCTGCGGGTTTGAGCACTGTGTGGCGGATATGTTTTATTTCTCCGTTGCGGGCGTGTGGAGCGGGGAGACTCTGCTCCGCCTGCTGGTGATCAGTGCTGGAAATGCCCTTGACGGCGTGATCTTCCCGCTGATCCGCGGGTGGCTGGCGAAATCCTGATATGATTGATTTTAGATGACTTACTTTGCGGTTAGCATGATGCCAAACGGTGTCGTGAAAATAGCATATTTTCAGGCGTATTTGCGCGCTTTCTTTTGTCAGCAGTAAAGAATAAAAACTTTTCGCACTAAAATTATTATTATTTCCCACACT
>JAJQBM010000218.1 GCA_021203285.1 Clostridiales bacterium
AATTAGCACTCTTTTTTGACGAGTGCTAACAAAAAATAAGACAAAGGATTTTTTTTATTGACAATGTCATAATATGTAGTACAATGTAATACAAAAAGAGGTGATGATTCTATGAGTTTTTCTATTCGTCTTACAGCAGAAGAAAAGTCCCTTGCTGAGAGTTACGCAAAAATTCATTCTCTGTCTTTGGGGGAAGCTTTTAAAAGGGCTTTGTTCGAGAAAATTGAGGATGAATATGACGTAACTGTTGCGGATGACGCCTTTAAAGATTATCTGGACAGCGGAAAGAAGAGCAGGCCGATAGAGGATTTGTGGCAGGAGATGAATCTATGACCTATCAGGTGGCAGCAACAGATCGGTTTGACAGAGAGTTTAAGAAGCTGGATCGATATACGCAGCGAATGTTAAAGGCATGGATAGAAAAGAATCTGTCCGGTTGTACGGATCCGCGACAACACGGGAAAGCCTTGAAGGCAAATCGTCGTGGACAATGGCGTTATCGGATCGGCGATTACAGGCTCATATGCCTGATTGAGGATGATGAACTCATTATTCTTGCGCTTTCCGTAGGACACAGACGGGATATTTATGACAATTAATGTTTTGAACAGGAGGAAAAGCAATGCCCAGCAGAGTCGCCGTTATGAGCATTATCGTGGAAAACACGGGCGCGGTGGAGCAGATCAATACGATTTTACATGAGAATGGCAGTTACATCATCGGCCGGATGGGTTTGCCTTATCGGGAGCGCCATATCAATATCATCTGCATCGCGCTGGATGCGCCGCAGGATGTCATCTCAGCACTCTCAGGAAAGATCGGGGCGCTCACCGGAGTCAGCGTGAAGACTGCGTATTCGAGTAAAGTTTACCCTGACTGAAAAGGAGGTTCTTATGCAGTACCGCAGGGGAAAGGACGGCGCGGACATTTCCGTGCTCGCCTACGGATGTATGCGCTTTACCAGAAAAAACGGAAAGATTGATATAGAGAAGACGGAGCGGGAGATTATGGAAGCGATCTCTCTCGGCGTCAATTACTTTGACACGGCATATATTTACCCGGGCAGCGAGGCGGCGCTGGGGGAGATTCTGGAGCGCAACCACTGCCGCGACCGCATCTATATCGCGGATAAGCTGCCGCACTATCTTATCAAGTCAAGGGATGGCTTGGAGAAAACGTTCCTCGAGCAGCTAAAGCGCCTGCGCACGGATCACATCGACTACTACCTCATGCATATTCTGACGGATGTCGCCACGTGGGAACGCCTGAAAAAACTGGGGATTGAGGAATGGATCCGGGCGAAAAAGGAATCCGGACAGATTCGGCAGATCGGTTTTTCCTATCACGGCAATTCCGATATGTTCTGTCAGTTGGTGGATGCGTATGATTGGGATTTCTGTATGTTCCAGTATAATTATCTGGATGAATTTTCCCAGGCGGGGCGAAACGGTCTGCATCATACACACGAAAAGGGGCTGCCGGTGATGATCATGGAGCCGCTTCGGGGAGGCCGGCTTGTGAACCTTCTCCCGGATACAGCAAAGCGACTGATCGCGGAGAATGAGAGAGGATATTCTGCGGCGGAGTGGTCGTTCCACTGGCTGTGGAATCAGCCGGAGGTGACGACGGTACTCTCCGGAATGAATTCCGTTGAGATGATCCGGGAAAATGCGGCGATCGCCTCGGCGGCGGAGGCGGGCGCGTTTACGGAATCGGATTTTGCTCTGATCGGAGAGCTCAAAGACCAGATCAACCACAGCATGAAGGTGGGCTGTACGGGCTGCGGCTACTGTATGCCCTGTCCGCAGGGAGTGGACATACCGGGAACCTTCAGCGCATGGAACATGTACTATTCGCAGGATAAAAAGGCGGCGCGCAACAGCTATATGCAATGTACGATTTACCGGCACGACACGAGCAGCGCATCACAGTGCGTCGGATTCGCGAAGTGTGCGCGGCATTGTCCGCAGGGGATTGAAATACGAAAGGAGTTAAAGTCGGCTGCCTCCAATCTGGAGACAGCGGTTTATAAGGCGGCGAAAGCGGGGATTCGCCTGCTGCATTTGTGGTAACAGACAAAAATGAGTTATGGAAAACGAGAGAGATTTTCAATTTGATAATATGAAAGCGATTCTGATATTTCTGGTCGTTCTGGGGCATGTCCTCTCCAATATGGGGATCCGCGGAGACCATTATGTTTTATATCAGGTCATTTTTACATTTCATATGCCCGTGTTTCTGTTTGTGTCCGGATATTTTATGAAATACAATCCGAAGCGGCTGTTTGCGCGGCTCTTTCCGCTGTATGTGCTGTTTCAGACGATTCAGACCGTAGAGCGTCTGATTATCGTGTGGCTGCAGGGAGACCGATGGCAGGATGTGCGGATCGATCTGTTCACCCCGCGGTGGACGCTTTGGTATCTGGTGGTTTTGATGGCTTACCAGTTGTTGATTCCCCTGTTTGACACGGAGAGTAAAAAACGGCAGCTCGGCTTTCTGATTCTTTCCGCCTGTCTCGGCCTTAGCATCGGGATAACAGACGATACGGATAATTTTCTCGCCATGTCCCGGGCGTTTTCATTTCTTCCGTTTTTCCTTCTGGGGTTTTATGAGAGGAAAAATCATCTGTTGATCAGAAATGGGAGAGATCGGTTCCCGAAAATTGCGAGGTTTACATCCGCGGTAGCGGGAGGAATCATGATTCTGGCCTTTTATCGGAATACGCGTCGGATTGATTCCAAAGATTTTATGGGAACAGAAGATTATGCGGATGTGAACGCATTTCTTATGCGAATATTGGGGTGGTGTATGGCGCTCCTGTGGATTATGATTCTTCTGATCTGGGTTCCGCAGCGGCGGCTTCCGGTCTGCAGCAGACTTGGAAGAAATACGATGTCGATTTATCTTTTGCATGCGGTGATTCTGATCGTGCTGCGGGAGACGCCGCTGAAACCGGCGATACAAAACAGCATCCCCAGCCTCGTCCTGCTTTCCGTGGGGCTGACCATACTGTTGTCATGGGAAGGCTGCGGGCGAATGCTGGGGAAAATTAAAATCCATATGAAATAAGTTTTTATTCTGCGGCTCAACCCTCCCGCAGATTCTTCTGTGCGGTGGAGAGCATCAGCTTAATCCGGTTTAACTGGTTTACCTCGCTGGCGCCGGGGTCGAAGTCAATGGCCACAATGTTGGACTTCGGATAATGGTGGCGCAGCTCTTTGATGACGCCCTTGCCGACAATGTGGTTCGGCAGGCATGCAAACGGCTGACAGCAGACAATATTGTTGACACCGGAATGGATGAGCTCGACCATCTCGCCGGTCAAAAACCAACCTTCACCGGTCTGGTTCCCGAGAGAGATGATATCCTTTGCATTCTCCGCTGTCTCATAGATGCTGGCCGGGGGAGAAAAGTGTTTGCTCTTTGCCAACGCCTTGGAGGCGGGCCTGCGCAGGAGCTCCACACCCCAGATGCCGAGCTTTGCTCTTCTCCAGCTCTTGCTCTTGAAGCCGAGGTTATCTACCTTAAACTTCGTGTTGTAGAAGCAGTAGAGGAAGAAATCGATGAGATCCGGCACGACCGGCTCCGCGCCCTCGGATTCCAAAAGCTCTGCGAGGTAGTTGTTTGCAAGCGGCATAAATTTGACCAGAATCTCTCCGACAATCCCGACCTTCGGCTTGACAATGTCGCGGCGCGGGATCGCGTCGAAGTCAGCGACCATTTCCCGGCAGTATTTGCAGTATTTGCGATGGCTGATGGCCCGGTCCTTCGAGACATATTCCGTAATCTTTTTCACCCATTTTTGATGGAGGGCGTCTGTGGCGCCGGGCTCGGCCTCGTAGGGGCGGGTGGCGTAGATGCACTTCATCAGGATGTCGCCGAAGACAAGGCAGTATATGCCGCGCTGCGCGAGGGAGAAGTTGATCTTGAATCCCGGATTGCTCTCCAGCGAACTTAAGTTCAGGGAAATCACCGGAATCTGCGGGTAACCCGCTTTCTCCAGTGCGCGGCGGATAAAGCCCACGTAGTTGGAAGCTCGGCAGCCGCCGCCCGTCTGCGTCATGATGATGGCCAGATGATCGGTGTCGTATTTGCCAGACGTCACCGCGTCCATAATCATGCCGACCGAGATCAGCGACGGATAGCAGGCGTCATTGTTGACGTATTTTAGTCCCGCGTTTACCGCGTTCCGGTTGTCGTTTCCGAGGACAACCAGATGGTAGCCGGACGCACGGAACGCCGGTTCCAGAAGGCCGAAATGGATGGGCGACATCTGGGGCGCAAGGATGGTATAGGTCTTGCACATCTCCTCCGTGAAAATGACACGGTTGTGGTTCGCAGGAACGATCTTCCGCTCGCCATGCTGTTTTTCGCGGGTGCGGATCGCGGCGATGAGTG
>JAJQBM010000205.1 GCA_021203285.1 Clostridiales bacterium
CATATAGTAGATTTTGAATATTTTCAATGTCTACCATATGGGGAGCATATCAAAGAGACGGGTTTTCGTTGTCCTTTTTCCATAGGAGATTCAGCGGAATGACACAGCGCTTGCCGTCTGCGGTATACAGCGGGATGTGCGGCAGATCCTCCGCCATAAATGTCAGGTGCCGCGGAAGGATAAAATACCCTTTGTTGAGACGGACAAAGAAAAGCGCAGTCTCAACATCCGCAGTCTCGCAGGAAATATTGTAATGCAGGCCGGCTTTTTTAAACATCTGAATGTGGAAATCCCGCGTGATGGGATTGCTTTGCATGGAGAAAGCGATGGCCGGGAGGCCGGAGAGATCCTCCAGTGTAAGCCGCTCCCTGTCAGCAAGAGGGTGGGAGGGCGAGAGCGCGATCATCAGTCCGTCGTGCAGGATGAAATCACTCTGCAGGCCGGAGAAAAAAGAACTGTCCACATGGGTGATAAAGCAGATATCCAGATCGCCGTCCAGCAGCTGTTTGGCAAGGGGATCCAGATCGCCGCACTGCAGGGTGAGGTTGATATTCGGATAGTGCTGGGTGAAATCAGCGACAAAACCGGTGAAAAACGGTTGGGACGCCGCTCCCAGAAAACCGATGGAGAGGTTTCCACCGGCGGAGGCCGCAAGATCCCGGACGGATGCAACGGCATGCTGATAGTGCTTCATAATCTCCTTTGCCTCCGGGTAAAACAGTTTGCCGGCTTCCGTCAGGCTGACGCTGTGTGTGTCGCGGACAAACAGCCTGGCGCCGAGCGTTTTTTCCAGATCATGGATATGGCGGCTTAAGGAGGGCTGTGTGAGAAACAGCTGCGCAGCGGCCTTGCTGTAGTTTAAATGCTCCGCAAGCGTGATAAATTCGTTTAATCTGTTGATATCCATATGATACGCCCCGTTTCTGTTACCTTCAATAATACTGCAAAACCAGATAAAGTCAATAAAGATCAGGGAGGAAATCTTACGTGAACAGAGAGACAGTCATTGTGGCTTATGGGCGTTCCGCCCTGTGCCGCGCGAGAAAAGGCTCCTTCGCAGGAGTTCATCCGGTAGAATACTCCGCACAGGTTCTGAAAGGAGTTCTGGCACAGATTCCGCAGCTGGATCCGGCGGATATCGAGGATGTGATCATGGGCTGCGCGGTGCAGCATCACACCACATCCATGAATGTTGCAAAAAAGGTGGCGTCGCGGGCACAGCTGCCGGAGAGCGTCTGTGCGCACACGATCAATCGCTTTTGCTCCTCCGGACTGCAGGCGATCGCTACGGCTTCCAACACAATCGCGGCCGGACAGGGAGACGTGGTTATAGCTGGCGGGGTGGAGGATATGTCGGGAACCTTTGAACCATATCCCGTGGAGGATCAGGATCAATGGCTGGTCGAGCATGATCCCGGCGCATATATGGAAATGGGGATCACTGCTGAGAATATCGTAAAAAAATACGGTCTTACCAGAGTGGAAATGGATCAGATGGCCGTGGAGTCGCACCAAAAAGCGGCCAGAGCGCAGATAGAAGGGAAGCTGGCACCGTCGATTATACCGGTGACAGTGACCGATGCGCAGGGGAATCCAAAGGTTGTGACTCTGGATGAGGGAATCCGGCCGGGTTCCACACTGGAAACGCTGGGAAATTTACAGCCCTGCTTTATCCCGGAGACGGGGACAGTCACGGCGGGAACATCCTCTCAGGTGACTGATGGGGCGGCGTTTGTCGTTCTGATGGAAGCGGAGAAAGCAAAGAATCTGGGCATCAAACCGCTCGCCAGACTGCGCTCTTTTGCCGTGGCGGGGTGTGACGCGACCGTGATGGGGCTGGGCCCCGTCTACGCGGTGCCGAAGGCACTAAAGCGAGCCGGGCTTTCCATGGATGATATGGATGTAATAGAGCTGAATGAAGCGTTCGCTGCGCAGGCAATCGCCTGTATCCGGGAGCTGAAGATGGATCCTGAAAAAATCAATCCCTACGGCGGAGCCATGGCGCTGGGACATCCCATGGGAGCCACCGGCGCGGTTCTGACCTGCAAGGCATTGGATTATCTGCGTGATCAAAACGAAACCTATGGTTTGGTGACGATGTGTATCGGCGGCGGTATGGGCGCAGCCGGTATTTTTGAGATTTTACGATAGGAGGCATAACAGATGGAAGCGGCGAAAATTAAGAGGGTTGCCTCGATTGGCGGAGGCGTGATCGGATCCAGCTGGACCTTGCTATTCGCCATGCGGGGGCTGGATGTGTATCAGTATGACATCAACGAAGAACAGATCGAGAATTGCAAAAAAAATATTGAACGCAACCTTGCTTCCCTGATTGAATTTGGCGCGGTTGAGGCATCGGCGGCGGAGGAACTGAAGTCCCGGATCCATTATACAACATCGGTTCGGGAGGCAGTCAGCGACGCGCAGTTTATTCAGGAGAATGGTCCGGAGCGCCTTCCGGTTAAACAGACTATTCTGGCCGAGATTGAGGAGGCTGCACCGGTAGATGCGCTGTATGCCAGCAGCTCGTCCGGGCTTCTGCTCTCGGATGTGACAGAGCATGCCGTCCATCCGGAGCGCTGTGTCGGCGGGCATCCCTATAATCCACCGCATCTCATTCCCCTCGTGGAGATGACTTACACAGAGAAGACGGATCCGGAGAATCTAAAAGCCGCGAAGGCATTTTATCAGTCCATCGGGAAGGAAGCGGTCGTTCTGGAAAAAGAGTGCCGGGTTATATCGCAAATCGTCTGCAGCTGGCCGTGTATCGGGAGATGATCGATCTGGTGATGCGGGGTGTCTGTACGGCGGAGGACGCGGACAAGGCATTGACCTTCGGGCCGGGAATCCGCTGGGCGATCTTCGGCCACAATATGATTATGCAGCTGGGCAATCCGGGCGGTTTAAAGGGTATGATGGAGATGCTCGGCGACGGCGGTGATGTCTGGCTGGCGGACATGGCGGACTGGAAGCATATGCCGAACAAGGAATACAGCGAGATCGCACAGGCATCCGTGGATGAAATGATGAAAAACTTTCCGGATGAGATGGGGCATACCAACCCGGAAATCGCAAAATACCGCGACCGGATGCTGGTGGAAATTTTGAAACTTCACAAAAAATTCTGAGACAGGAGAGAGGAGTTATCGTGAGAGAGACAGGCGGGAGATTTCAAAAGAAGCGGAAATTGTATATGGCGATGGCTGTCGTCATCTGTGTCTGCGCGGGCTTCGGGTATTCATGGAGTGTGCTTCAGAATCCGATCGTCAGTGTATACGGATGGGCAGATTCAAATGTGGCATTGGCTTATACGCTGGTTGTTTTCTGCTCCACGATGGCGCCGCTTCTTTTCGGAAGTATTTTGAGAAAGCTTTCCACGCGCATGTGTGTGATGCTGGGCGCTGTTTTTTCGGCATCGGGCTGATTGCGACAGGATTGATGGCGCAGCTCTGGCAGCTCTATTTCTTTTACGGAGTGCTCTCCGGTCTGGGCGTCGGCATGATTTATCCCCGGATGATGGCGTATGTGGTTCAGATTTTCCCGGAACGGCGCGGGGCAGCCTCCGGACTGGCGACAGCAGCCTACGGATCCGGTGCGATTCTGTGGGCTCCCACGGCAACCGCGCTGATTGAGCGGCGGGGACTGTCGGCGATGTTTTGTATATTGGGCGCTTTGTTTCTGGTACTTGTTCTGCTATGTGCGGTCTTTTTGCAGGATCCGCCCGCAGATTTTTATGTGCCGGATGGAAAGGCGGAGGCAGAGGCTGCCTCCGGCGGTGATCTGAATCGACGTCAGATGGTGCGGACCGGCCGGTTTTATCTGATGGTGGTGATTTTTGTCTGTGGTTTGGTGGCTGGTGTGCTGATTATCAGCCAGGCTTCGCCGATTTTGCAGCAGACACTTTCTTTTTCAGCATTGCGTGCCGCTGTCTTTGTCAGTATATTTTCCACATGCAACATGGTGGGGCGGTTTGTCTGGGGCAGCCTCTCAGATCGAATCGGTCTGACGGGGACGATGAAGGCGGTTTTCCTGTGCAGTATCCTGTCCATGGTGCTGCTGGCTCTTTCCGGACAGAGTATGATTGTGCCGGCGGCTATGGGCTTGGCCGCGGCCTGTTACGGCGGAATGGCCTCCGTGCTGACACCGCTGACTGCACAGTCCTTTGGCTCCAAATACGTCACGGAAAATTACGGCGTGATGTATGTGGTGTTCGGCATCGCCAGCCTGATTGCTCCAAGTCTGGCTACGGCGTGTCTGTCAGTGAGCGGCAGCTACACCGGCGCATATCTTGCGGCCGGGATATTGGCGGTCGTCGGATTGGTTCTCACCAACAGAGTAAAGTTTTTGTCAGTTGAATAAGAAAAATAATAGAGAGTACCAGAAT
>JAJQBM010000214.1:0-2024 GCA_021203285.1 Clostridiales bacterium
ATCCATGATTCGGATGTCACCTTTCTCTGCCTGCCGGATGCGGCGGCACGGGAGGCCGTATCCATGGCGGCGGATGAGGACGTGATCCTCATAGACACCTCCACCGCGCACCGCGCAGAGCCCGGCTGGGCTTACGGTTATCCGGAGCTCTCGCCCGCACACCGCGCAGCCATTCGAAGCGGGAAACGCATCGCCGTTCCCGGCTGCCACGCCACCGGCTTCATCACGCTAGTATATCCGATGATTGCAAACGGCATCCTGCCGGCCGATTATCCGGTTTCCAGCTTTTCCCTGACCGGCTACAGCGGCGGCGGGAAGAAAATGATCGCCGAGTATGAGGGGGATTCCCGCAGCGACGAGCTGCTGTCTCCCCGGCAGTACGGGCTTTCCCAGATGCACAAGCACTTAAAGGAGATGAAGGCCGTGACCGGGCTTGTCCGGGAGCCGCTGTTTTCCCCCATCGTGGCGGATTACTACAGCGGGATGCTGGTCTCCGTTCCGTTGTATACAAAATTGTTAAACGGGAACCAGACGCCGGAGTCGATTCACGCCATGTTTGCCGAGCATTTTGCCGGCGAACCGTTTGTCCGGGTCATGCCGCTGGGCGCGGAGGCTGAGAGCCGAAATTTCCTCGGCAGCAATAACTGCTCCGGGTGGGACGGAATCGAAATCTTCGTCACCGGGAACGAGGAACGCGTGCTTTTGTCTTCCCGCTTTGACAATCTCGGCAAAGGGGCATCCGGCGCAGCCATCCAGTGCTTGAACATCGTCCTTGGCTGTGACGAGGCAGCGGGATTAAACCTGTAAAACCCTGCTTGTTTTTCATGTACGCTATTTTGCCCTTGACTTTACTTTGGTAAATTGCTAATATGCTACTATCGCAGTTGCGATTCGCGACAAGACCGCGTTGAGAAACTGTGATTCGAAGAATAAAAAGGAAAAGAGGAAAGAAACATGAAAAAATTACTTGCACTTGCGCTTACCGTCGGTCTCGCATTCTCCATGACCGCGTGCGGAAGCAGCGACACCACAACAGACACTACAGATACCACTGAGGTCACTTCCGCTGAGACCGAATCGGCAGAGGACACCTCCGCTGAAGCTGAGACAGAGGAGACAGCCGATGCGGACAGCGATCTCGCCTACATACAGGAAAAAGGCACGCTGGTTGTCGGCATCACCGATTTTGAGCCCATGGATTATCTGGACGCAGACGGCAACTGGATCGGCTTTGACGCGGATATGGCCACTGCTTTCGCAGAGAGCCTCGGCGTTGAGGTTGAGTTTGTGGAGATCGACTGGGATAACAAGATTCTGGAGCTGGACGGCAAGACCATCGACTGTGTGTGGAACGGCATGACGCTGACCGATGAGGTTACCAGTGCGATGGATTGCAGCAATGCATACAGCAGCAACTCTCAGGTTGTCGTTCTCTCCGCGGATGTTGCGGATCAGTACGCGGATGTGGACAGTCTGGCTGGCCTTACGTTCGCTGTGGAAGCCGGAAGCGCCGGTGAAGCGGCTGCGGAAGACAACGGACTGACCTATACTTCCGTCGGTTCTCAGGCTGATGCACTGATGGAAGTGGCTGCCGGAACTTCGGATGCCGCAATCATCGACCTTCTGAAGGCAGAGGCCATGGACGGCGAGGGCACCAGATATTCGGATCTCACCACCGCCGATGTTCTGGTCGATGAGGAGTACGGCGTCGGATTCCGCCAGGGTTCTGATCTGGTCACTCTCTTAAATGATTTCTTCGCTGAGAGCTATGCGGACGGCACCATGGCAGAGATTGCCACTACATACGGCATTGAAGATAGCATTATCGCACAATAAGATACAGCGGAAAGGGAGTGAGTGTATCTCACTCCCTTTCTTTATTCCTTGCAGGGAGAGATACATATGACCTTTTTCGAACAACTGCCGATTGTCATCCATTCACTGAACGTCGGTTTCCTACAGACTCTGAAATTATTTCTTGTGACGCTGGTGGGGGCAATCCCCCTCGGCCTCGTCATTGCCTT
>JAJQBM010000214.1:2034-4382 GCA_021203285.1 Clostridiales bacterium
ACCGTGGTGAGGATTGTCCGCGGAACGCCGCTGATGATCCAGCTACTGATCATCTATTATTATCCGGGGCTTGTCCTGAACAACGCCATCTGGGGCGGCGGAGAAACCGGGCGTTTTCTTGCGGCATCGGTCGCTTTTATCATCAATTACGCCTGCTATTTCTCCGAGATCTATCGCGGCGGCATTCAGGGTGTCCCTGTCGGGCAGGAGGAGGCCGGACTCGTTCTCGGCATGACCCGGCGGCAGATTTTTTTCAAGGTTACCCTGCTGCAGATGATCAAGCGGATTGTGCCGCCCATGTCCAACGAAATCCTGACTCTGGTAAAGGACACTTCCCTCGCGCGCATCATTGCGCTGCAGGAAATCATCTGGGCCGGTCAGTCATTTATGAAGGGCGCGCAGGGCATTTCCGGCGTCATCTGGCCGTTGTTCTTTACTGCCGTCTACTATCTGATCTTCAACGGCATCCTGACAGTGGCTCTGGGGCGTCTCGAAAAGAAGCTGGAATTTTTCCAATAAGGAGGGGAGGATATCATGGCAATCTTAGAAGTGGAACATCTGGTCAAATCATTCGGACAGACAGAGGTGCTGAAGGATATCAGCTTTTCGCTGGAGGAAAGTCAGGTTCTCTCCGTCATCGGCTCCTCCGGCAACGGAAAAACGACGCTTTTGAGCTGCCTCAATTTTCTGGAAAAACCGAACAAGGGTATTATCCGTGTCAAGGGACAGGTATTGTTTGACGGCGATGACGCGGCCACAAAAAAGGACTCCGAAATCCGGAAGAACCGCCTGCACTTCGGGCTGGTTTTCCAGTCCTTCAACCTCTTTCCCCAATATACGGCGCTGGGGAACGTCATGCTGGCCAGAGAGCTACAGGCAAAGGAACAGCCGGATTACAAAGCAAGGAAGAAAGAAATTCACGACGAGATCGAAGCACAGGCTGAGGGACTGTTAAAACAGATGGGCTTGTCTGACCGGATGAACAACTATCCCCACCAGCTCTCCGGCGGACAGTGCCAGCGAGTAGCCATCGCAAGAGCGCTTGCGCTCCGGCCGGATATCCTCTGCTTCGACGAACCCACCTCGGCTCTGGACCCAGAGCTGACCGGAGAGGTTCTGAAGGTCATCCGCGAGCTGGCGGAAAAAAAGACGACCATGATCATTGTCACCCATGAGATGACCTTTGCGAGAGATGTCGCCAACCAGATCATTTTCATGGACAACGGCGTGATTCTGGAGCAGGGCGATCCGAAGCAGGTCTTCGACCATCCCTCACAGGAGCGGACGCGGCAGTTTTTATCCAGCATTCTGACACGCTGAATAAGGAGGAAATCCGAATGAAAAAAGAGTTTACATACCCTTCAAAGGACAGGGAAACGCAGATTCATGCCATCGCATGGGAGCCGGACGGGGAGGTTAAGGCTGTCCTTCAGATCTGCCACGGCATGATGGAGTACGTTGACCGGTACAGTGATTTCGCGGAATATCTGTGCAAACGGGGATTCTATGTGACAGGGAACGATCATCTGGGTCACGGCGGTTCCGTGACAGATAACAGTCGACTCGGCTACTTCCACCAGCCGGACGGGAATGCCTGCGTCATCGGAGATATCCATACCCTGCGTGAAAACACGCAGAAAAAATATCCGGATCTTCCCTATTTTATCATGGGACACAGCATGGGATCTTTTCTGACACGGCAATACATTCAGGATTACGGAAACGGCCTGGCCGGTGCGATCATCATGGGCACCGGTTCCCAGCCCGGCATTGTCCTGCGGCTCGGAAAAACGCTCTGCCGTCTGACCGCCGTCTTCCGCGGATGGCACTATCGCAGCAAGCTTGTGGATTTTCTGGCGCTCGGTTCTAACAACAAGCAATTTGAACCGGCTCGCACATCCATGGAATGGCTGACAAAGGACGAGGCGATCATCAACAGCTATGAGGATGACCCTCTTTGCAGCTTTCGCTTTACGGTCAACGGATACTACCACATGTTTCTGTCCATCCAAAAAGCACAGAATTCCGCCCGGATCCGGAAGATTCCCCGGACGCTTCCGCTTTTTCTGGTGTCCGGAGCCTGTGATCCGGTCGGTGCAAACGGCAAGGGTGTCCGGCAGGCGTTTCAAACTTATCAGAAAGCAAACATGCAGGATGTACGGATGAAGCTCTATGAAAACGACCGCCATGAGATTCTGAACGAGACAGACCGTGCGGTCGTCTATGAGGAGCTGGCCGAGTGGTTGGAAGAAATCGCGAAAAAATAGAACGCCTGTCGGCGTTCCGTTTTTTCATCCGCCAAGATGCATCGTATTGATCAGCAGAATCCAGCTCAGTCCATAGTAGAC
>JAJQBM010000126.1 GCA_021203285.1 Clostridiales bacterium
ATGGTATTCGGAATACAATTTGAAAAATAGAGAAATATTTCAAACGCAAATATCCGTTTTGAAAATGCACTTTTCTCTATTTTAAGGTTCAGAAACGACTATCTGTTTTCAAGATTGTTTTTCTGTGCAAAATCGGATGTTGTTTTTTTTCCCTCTCTGAGATATGATGATACAAAGAATATTACGATATGATTCAAGGGAGGCATTTTATGAGACATTTGATCAGCCCGCTTGACTTTTCGGTGGAAGAGCTGGACAAGCTGCTGCGTCTGGCAAACGACATCGAAAAGTATCCGGATAAATATGCGCACGCCTGTGACGGAAAGATTCTGGCCACCTGTTTTTATGAGCCGAGCACACGCACCCGCTTAAGCTTCGAGTCCGCCATGCTGCACCTTGGCGGTCAGGTGCTCGGATTTTCCGACGCGGCAAACTCTTCCGCAGCAAAGGGCGAGAGCGTTTCCGACACCATGCGCGTCATCTCCGAATACGCCGATATCTGTGCCATGCGCCACTCCAAGGAGGGCGCCCCGCTGGTCGCCTCGGAAAAGGCGACAATCCCGGTTATCAATGCGGGAGACGGCGGCCATCAGCACCCCACGCAGACATTGACAGACCTTCTCACCATCTACAGCCTGAAAGGGCGGTTGGATCACCTGACCATCGGTCTCTGCGGAGACCTGAAGTTCGGACGTACCGTTCACTCTCTCATCCATGCGCTGATCTGTTATCCCGGCATCCGCTTTGAGCTGATTTCCCCGGAGGAGCTGAAAGTGCCGAGCAATCTGCATGATGAGGTGCTGGTGCGCAATCACATTCCGTTTCGGGAGGTTGTCAGCTTGGAGGACGCGCTTCCCAATCTGGATATTCTTTATATGACCCGCGTTCAGAGAGAGCGTTTCTTCAATGAGGAAGACTACATTCGCATGAAGGATTTCTACATCCTGAACAAAGCGAAAATGGAGCTTGCACCGAAGGATATGCTGGTGCTTCACCCGCTGCCCCGTGTCAACGAGATCTCTGTCGAGGTGGACGACGACCCGCGGGCGGTATATTTCAAACAGGCACGATACGGCGTCTATGTCCGCATGGCGCTGATTCTCACATTACTGGAAGTGGAGGTATGATATGTTAAACGTAGGCGCAATCCGAGAGGGATATGTTCTGGACCATATCAAGGCCGGCACCAGCCTCTCCATCTATCACTATTTAAAACTGGCGGATCTGGACTGCCCGGTTGCTATGATCATGAATGCGCGCAGCAACAAGATGGGGAAAAAGGATATTCTAAAAATCGAGTGTGATCCGGCGCAGATCGACATTGATTTCGTCGGGTTTATCGATCACAATATCACGGTGAATATCATCAAGGATGAGAAGATCGTGGCGAAGAAGGTGTTGGAGCTTCCCCGCCAGATCAAGAACGTAATCCGGTGCAAAAATCCCCGGTGTATCTCATCCATTGAACAGGAGCTGGATCAGATCTTTTATCTCACGGATCCGGAGCGGGAGATCTACCGGTGTAAATACTGAGAGACGAAGTATAAGAAAAATTAAAATTATTTTTGAATGTGAAGGAAAGCCGCTGCCAAAACGAATTCAACGCGGAACAACAAAGTCCCGCTTATGAATTGTTTTCGGCAGCGGCTTTCCATTTACGTTTCAGATAGTATGGGGTTTTACAAATAACCATCTGATTAAGTCATGGTTCTCAGTTTTGTGACAAGCCGTTTCAATGTGTCTGCAGCGATGTCGATTTCCTCCCGTGTGGTCTGATAGCCGAGTGTGATGCGGATGGCGGTCCGGGCTTCTGCAGGTATGTTTCCGATTGCGAGCTGGACATGGGACGGCGTGCTGCTTCCCGCGGAGCAGGCCGAGGCGGCGGAGATGCAGATGCCTTCCAGATCCATCAGCGCCACCAGAGCCCCGCCGTTAACGCCGCGGATACAGCAGTTGATGTTATTCGGGAGACGCATCCGGGCAGAACCGTTGAGTTTCAGATCCGGGATTTCGCGAAGCAGGCGCTGAATCATGTAATCGCGAAGCGCAGTCTCCCGCTGCATTTTCTGCCGCATCATCTGATTCGATATCCTTGCGGCGCATCCCATGCCGACAATCCCCGGCACATTTTCGGTTCCGGCGCGCTTTCCCCGCTCCTGTGATCCGCCGCGGATGATGGGTGTGATATCCATCCCTTTTCTCGCATAAAGAAAACCGATGCCTTTGGGACCGTTCAGCTTGTGCTCGCTGGCGGACATCAGGTCAATTCCCAACTGTCCCGGATTGATCGGAATCTGTCCATACGCCTGAACGGCATCCGTGTGAAACAAAACGCCATGGCTGTGTGCGATTGCGGCTGCCTGCCGTATTGGCTGCAGGGTTCCGATCTCATTGTTCGCATACATGACACTGACCACTGCCGTCTCCGGGCGAATGGCGCGCTCCATGGCTGCCAGATCAACAATTCCTTCCGGATTGACCGGAAGAAAGGTGACATGAACTCCCTCCTTCTCCAGCACTTCACAGGTTCTGAGAATCGCATGATGCTCGATCGCCGTCGTGATGATGTGCGGCCGTTCCCGTTTTGCCGCCGGATCCCCGGACAGCGCATGCTCCGCTGCGAAACGCAGTGCCCAGTTGTCCGATTCCGTCCCTCCGGAAGTAAAAAATATGGTGTTCGGATCTGCCGAAAGCGTATCCGCGATCTGCTCCCTCGCCGCTTACAACCTCGGCCTGCGCTCCAGCCCCATCTCATATACCGAGGTGGGAGTTCCGTCGCTGGAAGCGTAATAGGGAAGGATGGCCTCCAACACCTCCGGAAAGGGCTGTGTGGTTGCCGCATTATCTAAATATATTGTCCGATTCATCTGATTCTTTCCTTTTTGTTTTCATTTCCCGATAAAACTGTTCATAAGATGCTAAAGGAATATAAATTTTCATACAAAGAATGGCGAGGTACCCTTCTTGACCAGAACTGACAATACAAAAAGCGCCCTCTTTTCCGGTACCCTGATCCTGACCGGAGCCGGGATCATCAGCAGATTTATCGGTTTCTACTATAAAATATTCCTCTCCCGAACGATTGGTGCAGAGGGCCTCGGCATGTATTAGTTGATCTTTCCGATCTTTGCCCTTTTTCTCGCGGTCTGTTCCGCCGGAATTCAGACGGCAATCTCCCGCTTCTGTGTCTCCTGTGAATCGGACCAGCAGGCCAAAGGATATCTCGCTGCCGGGATATCCATGTCGTTGGCGCTGTCTTTCTTCTGTATCTTTCTGGTTCGTACCCGGGCAGACTGGTTCTGCCGGATCATGATGGACGGGATAGACGGGGCATCCCTGCTTTCTATTATGACATGGGCGATTCCCTTCGCCGCAATCCATTCCTGCATCAACGGATATTATTACGGCCAGAAAAAGACCGTGATTCCGGCCGTTTCCCAATTGCTGGAGCAATCCATTCGCGTTACCGGCGTCTGGCTGCTGATGCAGATCGCCGCAGAGCAGGGAAGAACCCCGGCGGTCTCAGACGCGGTCTGGGGCATTCTGATCGGCGATGCCGGTGCGGTTCTGTACTGCCTCGCCGCATTTTCCCTCACGACGAAAAAGAGACAACGCGTTCCTCACCGGCACACGCTGCCCCTGTTGAAACTATATAAAAATCTCTGCTCACTGGCAATCCCGCTGACCGCAAACCGTCTGATCGGCAGCATTTTCTCCAGTGCGGAAGCCCTGCTGATTCCGTATTCCCTCCGCTCCTTCGGATATACCGGATCCGATGCGCTGAGTGTCTACGGGATTCTTACCGGTATGGTCTTTTCCACCATCATGTTCCCTGCCGTCATCAGCAATTCCCTCTCGGTGATGCTGCTCCCAACCGTCTCCGAGTCCTTCCATCAGGGGAAAACCGCTCTGGTAAGAAAAGCGGTGCAAAGGACGGTCCAGATCTGCACCATCCTCGGCTTTGCCTGTACGTTCGGCTTTCTGCTGACCGGGGAATGGATCGGCGTCCACCTCTTTCACAATACGCTGGCCGGCGTCTATTTAAGAACGCTGTGCTGGATCTGTCCGTTCGTCTTCCTCGGCAGCACGCTGGGAAGCATTCTGCACGGGCTCGGCCGCGCGACAGCCACCCTGATGATCAACCTCGCCGCTTCCCTGATTCGCATACTCTTTATTTGCATCGGCATACCCGTCATCGGTTTAAAAGCATATCTCTGGGGAATGCTGGTCAGCCAGATTTTTATTGCGGTAATCTCCGGGCTCTGCATCATGCAAACACGCAGCAAAAAAAGAGACGGCTGATCTGCACCCTGCAGAAACAATCGCCTCTTCCACTCAAAATAACATCAATCTGTTTACACTC
>JAJQBM010000166.1 GCA_021203285.1 Clostridiales bacterium
GCTCATATTCACTGTCCTCCGGAACCCGCCCGTGCCGGTGAAACGGTTTGATAAAGCGCTTTTTCCACTTTGCCGCGCCTCGAATTCCCTTCTCAATGCAGTAATTTTCCAGTAAATCCGTTTCATCGGACGAAAATCCGCAGAGGTCCGTCCGCAGGAAGCGGAAAACACTCTCATAGCTGTAATCGGTCCGCGCCATCTCCATCGCCGCCCGGATCAATTCGATCAGCGGATGATACAGAACGGACTGTTTTTTATCCGCAAAATACGGGATGTCATAGCGGGAAAACACCGAATCCGCGTATCGCTCATAGCAATCCACATTGCCGCTGACGATGGCAAAATCGCCGTAATGATAGCCCTTTTCCCGAACCAGCGTGCCGATCGCCGCCGCGGCAAAATCCAGCTCCGCCCGTGGGGAGGCCAGCGAACAGATGCGCAGATGGTTCCCGCAGTCCACCTCATAGGTGAGGCAGCGCGCGCGAAACAGATTCTGCTCCAGATGTGCCAGAACCGGATTCTTCGCAAAGCGGCTGTGTTCCTGCGCCTCGATTTGAATCGGCTCCGCAATCTCAAAAGCCGCCTCCCGTGCCGCCTCCGTCAGCGCATGAACCATCTTGTGGCTCATATAAAACAGCTCCTGTATTTGTGCTTTGCCGCGGAATGTGTCGTCTGCCGCACGCATCCCGGCGCGATAGACCGGTTCCCTCAGATCCAGTGTCACGGTCACGTAGATGTCAGAGACCAGTCCCATCAGTCTCCGGAGCAGATTCATCTGCACCGGCGTAAATCCCGTGTATCCGTCAAAAACGAGAACCGCACTCTTTAAAAGAGCGGATTCATCTGCCACATCCTCCAGCACCTCCAGTACCTTCTCCGCCGTCACATAGTCCTCTCCGAGATAATCGTCAAACGCGCGGTAGACCTGCAGAATGTCCTGCAATTTCATGGAAAGTGCGGAATCATCCTGAAGATTACAGAGAAAATCCTCCAGATCTTCCGGAGAAATACCGTACTGCATCAGCTCGGAGATCACGGATTTCAGCTCACCGATGTATCCCATCTTCGTCAGGTTCCCCTTGAGGATCGTCAGTTTGTCCTCCTTTTCCTCCACGATTCTGCGCAGCACCAGACTTTTCCCCGTCTCCTCCATCACGGTCTGGTAAATGCCGAGCTCGTCAAAGACACGGTATGCCAGCCGCTCAAAGCTGACCACATCGACATTCATGATCACGTGGTTCGCCGAGCAGTCCACAAGGCGTCTCTGTGTCTTCATGGTAAACTGTTCCGGCACCACAACAAAATAATGCTGATACGGCGCACAATCAGCCATATCAGCGATTTTTCGATAAATGTATTCGGATTTCCCACTGCCGGAGTTCCCGTATATGAAGGTGAGAGCCATTATGATCCTTCTTTCCTATGAGTTTGTCTGTTTCACGACACTTTCATTGCGAAGTATACCAACACGACTGCGCCGAGCACGATGCGGTACCACCCGAACACTTTGAAATCATGCCTTCGGATATAGGACATCAGGAAGCGGATCGCGGCAATCGAGACAAGAAACGCCACCGTCATCCCGACCGCCAGCAGCAAAAGCTCATTCGCCTGAAATGCGCCGTCATATTTCAGCAGCTTGATCGCGCTGCCGCCCACCATGGCCGGAATCGCCAGAAAGAAAGTAAACTGCGCCGCCGTCGTCCGGGAAATCCCCAGCAAAAGAGAGCCGATGATGGTGGAACCGGAGCGCGAAGTCCCCGGAAACACCGCCGCGATCATCTGAAATATACCGATGAGAAAGGCCTGCCCATAGGAAATCTCCTCAATGGAGCGCACGGAAGGCTCCTTCCCGCAGCTATTGTTTTCTACCGCAATAAAAACGATGCCGACCAGAATCAGCATGACCGCAACCGTTCGGAAGTTATAAAACAGTTCCGTAAAAACATCATCCCAGAGGACGCCCACGACGCCCGCCGGGATAGATGCCACGATAATTTTCAGCCACAAACTGCATTTTGCGCGATCCGGACGGATCCCGTGATCCCATTTCAGCGGAATCAGATCCCGAAAATAAACCGCGATGACCGCCAGAATCGCCCCAAGCTGAATCACCACGAGGAACAGGTCCCAGAACGCATCGCTCACATCCAGCGTCACAAACTCATCGAGAAGGATCATGTGGCCGGTACTGCTGATCGGCGGCCACTCGGTAATCCCCTCCACAATGCCAAATAGGATCGCTTTCCATATTTCAATCATATCACACCATTTCCTTTACTGATTCCGATAGGCCGCCGGCGTGACCCCGAACAGCTTTTTAAACTGCCGGTTAAAATGCTCCACGCTGGGATATCCGGACTCCTCCGCGATCTGCTCTATGGTGGAGCCCTTTGTCTTCAGCATATTGCAGGCATGCTGCATCCGTATCCCCGTGACAATAGAGGAAAACGACTTCCCTGTTTTTTCTTTTATATGTTTTGACAGATACGGGACAGACAGGAAAAACTCTTCCGAGAGGCGCTGCAGGGTCACCGTATCATAGTGTGTCTGGATATAATTCATGATCTCGCGCATGCGCGGATCAAGGTTCAGTTTTTTTTGCCGCACAGTCCAGCAGATGGTTCACCGCCACGGAAAGCGCATGGATGGATGCCTTGACGATATCGCCGTCAAACCCGACGCCCCAGTGCATCCGGCCCTCCGCATCCTCAATGCCGATGTAGGAAGCCGCCTGGGAGGCAGAGCCCGGGGAAAGCGCATGCTCCTCATAAACCTGCAGCTTGTATTCTGTGTTAAAATACTGCTTCAGCGCATTGCTGGCCGCGTCAAGGCGCCCGTTTCCGGAGGCGATCACCGTGTCTTCCTTTCCGTCGCAGGCCACCGTCATCTCCGCCCGGATCCCCTGAACCTGCTGGAAATGGCAGGCCTTCACGGAGAAATGCTCCTGATAGAGGAAATATTTCGCGCGGAAAACCTCATATATCTTCTGCGGTGAGAGCTCCTTGTGCTCTACATCGGAGACATGCTTTACCGCATAGCCCACATCCTCCCGCATCTTTGCCGGAAGAACAAGTCCGAAATGGTTCTTCAGGACATAGCTGACGCCGCCCTTTCCGGACTGACTGTTGATACGGATCACATCGGAATCGTAGGTACGCCCCACATCCTTCGGATCGATCGGCAGATAGGGAACATCCCATCGCTCAGTTCCTTTCTCCTCGCGGTAGGCCAGCCCCTTGGCGATGGCATCCTGATGCGAACCGGAAAACGCGGTAAACACAAGCTGTCCCGCATAAGGGTGACGCGGAGAAATCTGCATCTGGGTCAGCCGCTCATAGGTGGAGGACAGACGGTTCATATCCGAGAAATCCAGCCCCGGGTCAATTCCGTGGGAAAACATATTCATACCGAGCGTGACGATGTCCACATTGCCGGTCCGCTCTCCGTTGCCGAACAGCGTCCCCTCGATGCGGTCCGCACCCGCCAGAACACCGAGTTCGGAAGTCGCCACCCCGGTCCCGCGGTCGTTGTGCGGGTGGATGGAAAGCACCACGGAATCCCGGTACTTCATATTTTTGTGCATATACTCTACCTGACTTGCGAAAATATGCGGCATCGCATTCTCCACTGTGGCCGGAAGGTTAATCACTGCCTTGTGATCCGGCGTCGGCTGCCAGACATCGAGAACCGCATTGCAGACCTCCAGCGCATACTCCATCTCCGTACCGGTAAAGCTCTCCGGACTGTACTGGAAAGCAATGTCGCCCTCCTCCTTCGCCGCAAGCTCCTTTAACAGCTTCGCGCCGTTTACCGCGATCTCCTTCACATGCTCCTTATCCTTGCGGAAAACCTGCTCGCGCTGCGCCACGGACACGGAATTGTACACATGAACAATGGCATGCTTGACGCCCTTGATCGCCTCAAACGTCTTTTTTATGATATGCTCCCGCGCCTGTGTTAAGACCTGAATCGTCACATCATCCGGAATCATATCGCGCTCGATGAGCGTCCGAAGAAACTCATACTCCGTCTCGGAAGCGGCCGGGAACCCGACCTCGATGATCTTGAATCCCACATCCAGAAGCATCTGGTAAAACTCAATCTTCTCCTCCAGACCCATGGGCTCAATCAGAGCCTGGTTGCCGTCGCGCAGGTCCACACTGCACCAGATCGGTGCTTTCTCTATCTCCGTCTTTTTCACCCAGTCATAGGTCATATCCGGGGGCAAAAAATAAGGTATCGCGTATTTTTCACAATTCATCTCTCTCGCTCCGTTTCTTAAAACTGCTTATAAACTATATCACGATACTTCCGAAAATAAAATGATTAAATTTAATCATTTGAATTGATTTATT
>JAJQBM010000048.1 GCA_021203285.1 Clostridiales bacterium
TGTCTGGGTTTACAGAGACTGCTCTGGGGTTATTTTAAGAAAATGATCGTGGCGGACCGGATCCTGACGGGCGTCAGCACGATGATCGGCGCTCCGGATACATATCAAGGTGCATGGTCCGTTGTGCTGATGCTGTTTTACACGATTGAGCTGTTTGCTGATTTTACCGGCGGGATTGATATTACGATTGGTATTGCGCAGGTTATGGGCATCAAAGTGCAGGAGAATTTTGACCGTCCGTATTTTTCCTGTTCTCTGAAGGAATACTGGCGCAGATGGCACATTTCCATGTGCTCATGGTTCCGGGAATATGTTTTTTATCCGGTTTCCGTCTGTGCTCCGATGCAGAAGCTTTCCAAATTTACCCGCAAACATCTGGGAAATGAGTTGGGAAAGCGAATTCCGGTGCATCTTTCCTCGTTTGCCGGCTGGTTTGCCACGGGCATCTGGCATGGAGCCAGTTGGAATTTTGTCGTTTGGGGTCTTGCGAACTGGCTGATTCTGATGGTTTCCGAGGAGCTGGAACCGGTGTACGCGCGTTTTCACGGACGGTTCCATGTGGACGGGAAGCGTCTGTACAAGCTGTTTTGCATTGCCAGAACGTTTGTGCTGGTGTACATCCTGAATCTGTTTGATTGTTTTGAATCAGTGAAGACGACGTTTTTCATGTTCGGTTCTGTCTTTACGGCACGCAATTGGCAGGTGCTGTGGGACGGATCCCTGTTGGAGATCGGGCTTAGCGCGGTTGATTATGCAGTCCTTGCAGCGGCAGCAGGGGTAATGCTTTGTGTGAGCCTCTGCCAGAGAAACGGGAGTGTGAGAGCTATGGTGGCCCGGAAAGCGTATCCGGTGCGTTTCCTTGTGTGGTTCGGGCTTTTCCTTGCGGTGCTGCTGGCGGGAGCCTATGGGATTGGATACGATGCGAGTCAGTTTATCTATAATCGCTTTTAAATGAAAAAGAGGCTGTTATGTGTGGAATATGCGGAATTTATAATCTGAATAATCGAAATAAAATCGATTGCGGCGTGCTGTATGCGATGATGACGGCGATCCGCCACCGCGGTCCGGACGGAAGCGGGAGTGTCTTTCTGGATGATGTGGCGCTGGGCTTTAACCGATTGAGCTTTCTCGATCTGGAGGGCGGCATGCAGCCGATTCAAAACGAAGATGGGAAGATTTCCATGATTTGCAATGGAGAGATCTTTAACTATCAGGAGCTTCGGGATGAGCTTCTCGCGAAGGGGCATCATTTCCGGACGAAGACGGATGTGGAAGCGATTCTGCATCTGTATGAGGAGTGCGGGACAGATTTTGCGGGGCAGCTGAA
Source organism: Clostridiales bacterium (assembly GCA_021203285.1). Lineage (GTDB taxonomy): Bacteria > Bacillota > Clostridia > Lachnospirales > Lachnospiraceae > Eubacterium_I. The sequence goes on from JAJQBM010000048.1 coordinate 1,328, forward strand.
CGGACAGTTCGCGATTGCGCTGCACGATGCCCGAAACGGGAGGCTGTTCCTCGTCAGGGATCAGATCGGTAGCTGTCCGCTGTTTTACGCTGGTGCGGACGGACGGGTGATTTTTGCCTCGGAGATTAAGGCGATTCTGGAGTATCCGGGCGTGGAGCGGAAGCTGAATTTAAAGGCTGTGGATCAACTGATGAATTTTCCGGGAATCGTTTCACCGACGACCTTCTTTAAGGGAATTTACTCCCTTGAGGCCGGCCACATGCTGGAGATATCCGCAGGGAGCGAGATTCGGAATCGGGAATACTGGGATATGATTTATCCGCAGGAGGAGCCGGAGGATAAGGGAGAGGCTTATTATGTGGAACGTCTCCGGGAGATCATGAAAAAGGCCATCTCGTCCCGGCTGATTGCGGATGTTCCGATCGGATTTTACATATCAGGAGGGCTGGACAGCTCCGTTGTCGCTTGCTTCATCGGGAAATATCTTATGAACAGCGGCTATTCCTTCTCCGCGGAGATGGGGGAGGGTGATCTGGACGAGAGCCGTTTCCAGAAGATCATCAGCGAGTGTGTAAACTCCACTCATTATCGGACCATGATCACGGAGCGGGAGATCTGGGAAAATATTCCGAATGTCATCTACCATTCGGAAGCCGCGGTGAAGGAGAGCTACGATGTGGCGGCTTATCTGCTGTCCGGTCTGGTGAGCGATTCGCCGGCAAAGGCAGTGTTGACCGGTCAGGGGTCGGACGAGTTTTTCTGCGGTTATGTCTGATATATGATTGATTTCTTCCGTGACAGGCAGACTGGTAAGATGACGGCGGAGGAGTGGGCGCTCAATGAGCAGCTGTGGGGCGATCCGTATTTCCGCTTTGAACGCAATCATCCGGAGCTTCGGAAGATGCACCAAAAGGTATACAGTGACAGTGTATGGGGTGAGCTGAGCCATTTCTCCGCTCTGGCGGAGAGCCCGGTGAACACAGACCGCCTGAAGGGCCTGAGCAGCCAGAAACGGCGCTCCTACATTGATTACAAGCTGCGCCTGTCGGATCATCTTCTGGGAGAACACGGAGACCGGATGTTTTTCTCCCATTCAGTGGAGGGGCGTCATCCGTTCCTTGATATGGAGATGATTTCATTTGTGAAGACGATTCCGGATAAGTACAAGCTGTCCGGGACGCGGGAGAAATACATACTGAAAAAGGCGGCGGAGGGAATTGTGCCGGATGTGGTGCTGAAACGTCAGAAATTCCCGTTTCAGGCACCGGGTATGTCTTCCATGATCAAGGCGTCGGCAGATAAGATACCGTTCCTTGAGGAATCCATGATAAAGAAGTACGGCGTTTTCAATGCTGACTACGTAAATGAGATGAAGAAGGAGTACAGCCGGGATGATTTCAGGCTGATGGGGGCGTATGAGATCGATTACCTCCTGATTGTCATGACCGTCACCATGCTGTGCGAGAAATATTCACTGTCGGTTTAGTACGGTAAGAGAATGTTATGAAGAGAAGAACACGCTTTGCAAAAAAACAAATCATCGTCGCTGTCATTGCGCTGTTGCTGCTGGCAGTGATCTGTATTCTGATAATCGGAATCAAGAAAATCATGCTGCACCGTATGGTGGCATCGGAGATCACGGTCGAAGTGGGAGAGTCCTGCCCTGCGGTATCGGCCTTTGTGAGCCGTGAGGATGCAGAAGCGGCTTTTGTCTCGGATATCTGCGAGGGGACGGTGTTTGACGCGATCGGAGATTATCCGGTGACGATCCGGATCTATGGCGAGGATGTGGATTCGGTTGTCTGTGTGCGCGACACGCAGGCGCCGGTTGTGACTACGAAGGATGTGACTTTGTATGCGCAGGCCGAGCTGGAACCGGAGGATTTTATCGAGGAGATCAGCGACCGGACGGCAACGACGGTTCGCTTCGACGGCGACCCGGATTTCACGACGGAGGGCGTTCGGGAAGTGAGTCTGGTCGTGGAAGATGAGGGCGGCAATATCACGGAGACGCAGGCAACGCTCGAGGTGGTGCGCGACACGCAGGCGCCGGTGATTGACGGTGTGGAAGACCAGACGGTCACGGTCGGCAGCAGTATCTCCTATAAAAAAGACGTTACGGTCACCGACGACCATGATGAAAACGTGGAGCTGAATGTGGACGCGAGTGCGGTGGACCTGAATACGGTGGGAGATTATACGGTCGTGTACAGCGCGGCGGATGCCGCCGGAAACGAGACCGTCGAGGAAGCGACGATCCATGTTGAGGAAGTCAGTCTTGAAAATGTCACAGAAGAATATGTGAATGCCAAAGCGGATGAGATATTGGAGAGCATTCTGGATGATTCCATGACTTTGTATGAAAAGGCGGAGGCCATCTACTGGTGGTGCCATGAAAATATCGGATATCAGGACGGCGCATCCAAGACGAGCTGGGTGGCCGGCGCTTATCAGGGCCTCGTAGAGCGCAGAGGCGACTGTTATACCTACGCCTCAACCGCGAAGTGCCTGCTGACACAGGCGGGAATTACCAATATGGATATCCAGAGGATTCCGTCCGGAACATCGATGCACTATTGGAACCTGATCGATATCGGCGAAGGCTGGTATCATTTTGATACATGCAGAAGGGCAGACGGTTCGACCTTCTTTTACAAGACTGACGCGGAGATTAAAGCATACTCCGATGCGCATAATGGCACACATAATTATGATCCCTCGCTGCATCCGGATATTCAGTGATAAGGAGGAAGAGAATGCGAAAATTGGGAATTATCGGCGGTCTCGGTCCTATGGCGACAGCCCTGTTTATGCAGATGATTGTCGAGATGACAGATGCGGACACCGATCAGGATCACATAGAGATGATCATCTATAATTGTCCGCAGATCCCGGATCGAACGCGCTATATTCTTGGAGAAAGCACAGAAAATCCCGCGCCCACATTGCTGGAACTCGGAAGAAAGCTGCAGCGGCAGCAGGTCAGCCTGATTGCGATCCCCTGTATCACATCGATGTATTT
>JAJQBM010000031.1 GCA_021203285.1 Clostridiales bacterium
AGAGGCTAATTTTATATAATAAAACCCTTGACACAGTCATAATGAGTGCTATAATCCCGTCTTTGACAGTTAGTACAGTCAAAGACGGGAATACAGCACACGAAAAAGGCGGTGTAAAGAATATGATTTTAAAATTAGGAATTTTTTTCGTAGCAATCGGAGCGGTTAAGCTAGTCACAGCAATTATTGCCAGAGTAAGGGAAGCGAGAGGGTAATCATGAATCTGAGTGAGAATTAAAAAAACGCGAGAAAAGCCGCAGGGTTAAAGTGTTCCCCGCGCGAGCAGGGGTGATTCTGCAAAATCGGAGCTGAGCGTCACCTTATACAGGTGTTCCTCGCGCAAGCGGGGGTGATCTCGATCCGTACAAGACAAGGTATAAGGGAGAGCCCACGGGATTATCAAGATAGCCGGGAAGAACGGCTGTGCGATGTATTTCTTTGAGGTACGCGATTTCAACGAGTATAATATCCATCACAAAGAGAAGTTATAAGGCGGTGCAGGCACATGGAAGAACAATTGAAAGAGCTATTGGAGAGCGTCCCGAACTCATACGACGATTTCGTAGAGGGAATAATGCTTTATTGCGATACGGACGAGCTCCGCGAATCCATGATAAATTTCATTGATGGAAACGAGGGTGTCAGCACTTCAAGTGTGCTGGATTTCTATTTTGACGAGTTGGCATCGATGAAGGAGTAAAGCCGTGTTCCCCGCGCGAGCGGGGGTGATCCTTGCAACAACAACGGCAATGCCAACTACAACCCATATTCCCCGCATGAGCGGGGGTGATTCTATGAGGAGGAAAACCCATGCTTTTTACTTGTTACCCAAAATGTTCAACCTGTCAGAAAGCGAAGAAGTGGTTGGATCAGCATAATATAGCATATACAGAACGCAATATTGCGGAGGAGAATCCATCGTATGACGAGCTGAAGGATTGGTATTTCAGGAGCGGGCTTCCGCTTAAAAAGTTCTTTAATACAAGTGGACTTCTTTACAAACAAATGCACTTGAAGGATAAGCTTCCTGCGATGAGCGAGGAGGAGCAGTTGCGGCTGTTGGCCACCGATGGAATGCTGGTAAAGCGGCCGTTGGTTGTAGATGGCGATACTGTGCTGGTCGGATTCAGGGAAACAGAGTGGAGTGATAAATTTCTGTGATTTATCAGGAAAGTATAGTCACTCAGGGAGGATTCATGCAGACCCGTTTAGACAAATTTCTGACAGAGGCGGGCGTTGGCACGCGAAGTGAAGTAAAAAGCATCATAAAGAAAAAATCGGTCACTGTCAACGGCATCTGTGCCGAAAAACCGGAGATGAAAGTGAATCCGGACACGGATGAGGTTGCCGTGGGCGGCAAGGTTGTGACCCTGCGGAGCAATGTAACTTATCTGCTGCATAAACCGGCAGGCTATGTCTGCGCCGTGAAGGATAACTGTTTTCCCACTGTGATGGAGCTTGTGCCGCAGGGGAGGGATTTGTTTCCGGTCGGCCGCTTAGACAAGGATACGGAGGGACTGATCCTGATTACGAATGACGGCGCAATGGCGCACCGCATGCTCTCCCCGCGCAGTCATGTGGATAAAACGTATCTCGCGGTGCTCGACCGGCCGGCGGAGGACGGATGGATCACTCTTTTTTCGGAGGGGGTGGAGATCGGCGATGACGCGCCGACCCTCCCGGCGAAGCTTGTGATTTGCGATGCGGCCAATCCTGAATTGGAGTATTTGCCGGAGGAGTACAAAGGCGGTCTGTTTCCCGGACAGGCGGTTCTGCTGACGATTCAGGAGGGCCGTTATCATCAGGTAAAGCGGATGTTTCATGCGGTGGGCCGGGAGGTTATCTATCTGAAACGGCTGTCATTCGGATCGATTGTACTTCCGCTCTCTTTGAAAAAGGGAGAGGCTATTCTCTGTGATCCTGAGAAAACCATTGATATGCCGGGGAACCGTGTGAACAGCCTGACCGCGCGGGCTGCGCATGGGGATGTAAAACGAAAATCTGCACAGAATAGGAGGGGAGGCGGATCATGTCAGAAAACAGAACGTATATAGCGATCGACCTGAAATCCTTCTATGCTTCGGTAGAGTGCAGGGAGCGAGAACGGGATCCCTTGACGACCAATCTCGTGGTTGCGGACGAGAGCCGGACGGCGAAGACGATCTGCCTTGCGGTGTCCCCATCCCTCAAGAGCTGCGGGATACCCGGCCGTCCGCGATTGTTTGAGGTCATTCAGAAGGTAAATGAGGCAAACGCCGCCCGCAGACAAAACGCGCCGGGCGGAGTCTTCTCCGGAGCGTCGGATGACAGCGTGAAGCTGCGGGAAGAACCGTCGCTTGCGATCGATTACATTGTCGCCCCGCCCCGCATGGCATATTATGTGGAGTACAGCACAAGAGTTTACAATATTTATCTGAAATATATCGCGCCGGAGGACATTCACACCTATTCCATCGATGAGGTTCTTATGGATGTGACGCACTACCTCGCCACTTACGGTATGACCGCGCGGGAGCTTGCGATGACTATGATACAGGATATTTTGCAGACGACCGGGATCACCGCCACCGCGGGAATCGGCACGAACCTTTATCTCTGCAAAATCGCGATGGATATTGTGGCAAAGCATATTGAGCCGGACCGGGACGGCGTGCGCATCGCCGAGCTGGATGAAATGTCCTACCGCAGGCTGCTGTGGAGCCACAGGCCGCTCACCGATTTCTGGCGGGTCGGGAAAGGGTATGCCCGGAAACTGGAACAAAACGGCCTTTACACGATGGGCGATATCGCGAGGTGTTCCATCGGGAAGCCGGAGGAATATTATAACGAAGAACTGCTTTACAAACTGTTTGGAGTTAACGCGGAACTGCTGATCGACCACGCGTGGGGGTATGAGCCCTGTACGATGGAGCAGATCAAGGCATACAAGCCGGAGACGAACAGTATCTGCTCCGGTCAGGTGCTCCAGAACCCTTACGATTTTGAAAAGGCAAAGCTGGTTGTGCGGGAAATGGCCGAGCTGATGACGCTTGATCTGGTGGATCAGGGGATGGTCACCGATCAGATTGTGCTGACAATCGGATATGATGTCGAAAACCTGACCGATCCGGACCGGCGCAGAAAATATAAGGGCGCTGTCACTATAGATCGTTACGGGCGCAGGGTTCCGAAACACGCGCACGGAACGGCGAATCTGAAAAAACAGACCTCCTCCACGATGCAGATCACTGATGCGGCGATGGAGCTGTATGACAGGATTGTGGATAAGAATCTGCTTATCCGGCTGATTACGATCACGGCCAATCGGGTGGTGGCTGAGAGCGCGGCAAGCTGCGCGGAAGAATACCTGCAGATGGATCTTTTTACGGACTACGAGGCGTTAAGACGGCAGCAGGCGGAAGAAGAGGCCGCCATGGAGCGGGAAAAACGCATGCAAAGGGCAATGCTTGACATCAAAAAGAAATTCGGGAAAAACGCCATCCTGAAAGGAATGAGCCTTCAGGAGGGGGCGACGGCAAAAGACCGCAATTCCCAGATCGGCGGACACAGGGCGTAGAAAATGGACAGGGAGCAGCACACTTTTGAATACAATGACATCATTGACCTTCCGCATCCGACTTCGCGGAACCATCCCCGCATGTCGCCGGAAAACCGTGCGGCGCAGTTTGCCCCTTTCGCGGCGCTGACCGGCCATGGCGCAGCGATCCGGGAAACGGCCAGACTGACCGAGGAGAGACAGGAGCTTGGCGAGGACGCCGCTGCCTGTCTGGATCGGAAACTCCGGCTGATCGTTGAGAATATAGAAACCCGGCCGGTGGTCACCTTCACTTATTTTGTCCCGGATGAGAAGAAATCCGGCGGAGCGTATGTCACGCATTCCGGAGCCGTAAAACGGGTTGATCACCATGCACGCGCCGTCATACTGGCGGATGAGACGGTGATCCCGATCGGTCAGATTTGTGATATGGAAGGAGAGCTGTTTCGCGCACTTGAGGAGGGCGATGCCTCCTGCTGAAACCGGTGACCGTCAGAGCGGACTGATTTTATGACAGCTATCCCGCAAAATCAGCCGACAGGGCAATTCGATCCGGACCGCCTCCTCGTGGGCGTGGGCTATGCGGTCTAAGAGGAGAGAAACCGCCATGTGCGCCATCTCACTGCGCGGGATATGTATGGTGGTGAGCATGGGATTTGTATCCTGCGACTCCTCCACATTGTCAATGGAGATGACGGAGATGGATTCCCGGACAGCTTTTTTCTGCCGATGCAAAAGCTCCAGAACGCGGATGGCAGTGCTGTCGTTCGCACAGAAAATCGCGGTAAAGTCAGACTTT
>JAJQBM010000163.1 GCA_021203285.1 Clostridiales bacterium
AACATCCAGTCCGGAATCAAGACGAATGGGTCCGTGGAGGACAAGTATGACGGGACGCCGTCGGTGCTCTCCTCCAAACGGATGCTGGACGCTGCCGGGGTGCGGTATTATCACTATCAGAAATCGGGGCGTAAGCTGGAGATCACTGTGTAAACAAATGTAAAGGAAATTGTGCAACTTTACTAAAAAAATACATAAATTTGACGCAGTATTGACAAAACAATAAAAAACGTGTTATCAGATCGATAAGTTTTGGGAGTAAATTTTTATATGATGACGCGGGAGAATGGAGAGCGAAGAATAGTCGTTGGATGGAGTGCGGCTTCTTCGCTTTTTGTTTGTCTTTTTTTGGCCGGAGGCGAAGGGGTTTTATGTGGGAATATCTGGAAGAAAACGGAATAGAGGCCGGGACTGTCCGGCTGGTGCGGCAGATTCTCTCTGATATTCTTCCGGAGACGGTTTTTACGGAGATTTTTCTCCTTAAAGGCGGAATGACGAACCGGACATTTGTCCTGCGGTGTGAAAATGCGTCGTATCTGCTGCGACTGCCGGGCGCCGGATCCGAGTACATAGTGAACCGTGTGCATGAGAAGGCCGTTTATGATTCCCTCCGGGGGAATGACATCACGGAGGAGGTTCTGTATATCAACGCGGAGAACGGGATCAAGATCTCCGGCTTTCTGGAGGACTATCATGTCTGTGACAGCCGGAATCGCGCCGAGGTCGGCAGATGTATCCGGAAAATGAAATTGTTTCACGCACTGCGGCTGCGGGTTCCGCATACCTTCGATGTTTTTGAGGAGATTGGTAAATATGAACAAAAGGCCGGTGATTTCTCGGATCGCTTTGCCGACTGCAGGGAGACGCGGGCAAACGTCCTGTCCCTGAAAAATCTCATCGAGGCGGATAAGCGGGAGGCGTGCCTGTGCCACATTGATGCGAATCAGGATAATTTCCTTCTCAACGCAGAGGATGTCCGGCTGATCGACTGAGAGTACGCCGGAATGAGCGACCCGTACATCGATGTGGCCATGTTCGGGATTTATGCCGGTTATGAGAAGGATGACGCGGACTGGCTGATCGCGGAGTATCTGGGTGCGGAGGACGGCCCGCATACGCGGATGCAGGTTTACGCATACATGTCCGCGGGAGCGTATCTCTGGGTTGTGTGGTGTGAGATCAAGCGCGCGAGCGGGACAGACTTTCAGGAATATGAGGCGGTTCAGTACCGCCTTGCAAAATCGTTTTATCAATATGCGATAGAGCTTCGCGGGGATGTCCGGTATTGCTGAGTGCCGGATCCCGAAGCGGGTTTTTGAGCAAATGATATATATTTTTCATTGTGAAAGGAGGGCAGGAACCAACCATATGACAGCCGTTCTGCGTTGAACGGCGGATATTCCCGAAAGGGCAATGATTGAAATAGGAGGGAGAAAGAATGCAGGAAAATGCAAAAGAAACAAAAAACTCAAATGTGACAAAATGGATGACTCTCATCATTGTGGCGATCGCGGGCGGACTGATCACGAAGCTGCCGTACCTGCGTGAGACTTATATGACGTCTCTGCAGGCGGCGACAGGAGCGACCAAGACCCAGTTGGGTATCCTGATGTCCGCTTACGGTATTGTCAACTTTATCTGTTACTTCCCGGGCGGAGTTCTGGCGGATAAGATCAGCGCGAAAAAGCTGATCGTGTTCTCGTGCTTCGGCACGGCGGCAGCCGGATTCTGGTACTGGACGATGCCCAGTTTCACATGGCTGGTTGTCATCCATGCGATTTTCGCGATCACGACGGTTTTCACATTCTGGGCTGCCATGGTTAAATCCATCAACAGTCTCGGCGGACCGGAGGAGCAGGGACGCCTGTTCGGATTCCTTGAGGGCGGCCGTGGCCTGATCGGTACGATTGTGGCCTTCGGCTCTGTGGCAGTTTTCGGCATCGCGGTCGACGAGGTCGGCGGAATGAAAAACGCGATCCTTTACTACAGTGTTCTTCTTCTGGTGGCCGGCGTGCTGGCGATCATTTTCTTAAAAGATACGAAACCGGTAAAGACCGGCAGAAAGAGCGATACCAAGACCTTCAGTCTTGCAAATGTCGCGGCGGTTGCGAAGATGCCTACCGTATGGCTCTGCGGAGTCCTTGGCATCTGTAACTATTCCGCACTGATCTTCCATGGTTATGTCACGGCTTACCTCTCCGAGGCGTTCGGATTGAGTGATACGGTCGTTGCGAATCTGAGTGTTGTGCGTACTTACTTCATGATGATGGTCGGCGCGTTTGTGGCCGGACTGATTTCTGACAAAGTGGGAAGCCGGATCAAGTTTATGCAGTGGGCATTCCTCGGCATGGCTGTCTTTGCGACGGTTTACGTGGCGGTGCCGGCGGGCGGATCCGCTGCAATCTACATCATCGTTGCGAACTTTGTCTGCTTCGGCCTTTGCCTGTACAGCATCAAGGCACTGTACTTCTCCACGATTGACGAGGTTTTTGTGCCGAAAGCACTGGCAGGAACGGCGTCGGGAATTATTTCCCTGCTGACCTATCTGCCTGAGATGTTCCTGTACACGGTTTCCGGTAACATGGTCGACCGGTTAGCAGAGACAGCCACACCGCTTGCGGGATATAAGCACTGCTTTACCGCGATGGTCATCCTTTCCGCGATCGGTTTTGTCTGCGGTATCATATTGGTTACTTTGAATAAGAAAGTGAAGGCACGTATGGTAGCGGCCGGTGAGCTGTAAAACGAAAAGGGGAAAAGAGATGGATAAGACGAAATTGTTAAGCTCCTGCGAGTCGGATTACAACAGTGATCTGCACAGTTGGATTGATATCGAGCGTCAGGTCGCCAATCTCGCCAAGGCCGGATTTACCCATACACAGTGGATGCAGAACTGGGAAGGCGAGTATATGTACAGCCCCAGCGAGATGTTTCGGGTTCGGGATCTGATGAATTATTACGGGATCCATGCCCACAGCATTCATGCGACGGAGGGCGGGAAGCGGACGATCCGGGTGGACGGCCGTCCGGTTTTCCGGAACCGCTACCGTTTTACGGACATCCGCAAGGATTACACCTCACTGAATGAGTATACGCGGCTGGCCGGTGTTGACCTGCTGAAAAACAGGATTGACCTGTGCTCCCACATCGGGGCGTCGGTCATGGTCCTGCACATGCAGCTTCCCTATAAGCTGTTTGAGGAGAAACCGGACGAGAAGACGGCCTACTACCGGCAGGTATTCAAGTCTTTCGACGAGATTGAGGGATACGCGAAGGCGGCAGGTGTGCGGATCACCCTTGAAAACCTGATCTGCACACCGCAGAGCTGGCAGGATGAGCAGTTTGACCTGTTCTTTGACCGCTATGACGAGGATTTCCTCGGGTTCGCGTATGACTCCGGACACTGTGCGCTGATGTGCAGGGAGGATCTCTATCATTTCCTGCGGAAGTACCATAAGCGGATGTACGCCACCCATCTTCAGGACAACGAATCCATTTCGGATGAGCTGTTGTATCAGGAAGACGGCATACAGGCGGACACGGAGGTGTTGATCCATGACCGGCACTGGATTCCGAATGTGGACGCGACATTGGATCAGGGGATTCTGGACTGGAAACTGATTGCGGAGTATGTGGCGAAAGCGCCGATGCAGCTTCCGGCGGATTTTGAAGTGATGATCGCCGGGAAGGACGACTCCGAGGAGGATGAACTGCGGCAGCTAAAGGTCTGCCACCGTCAGGCAGAGCTTTTCTATCAGATGGTGCTTGACGCGAAAAAGCAACATGGCAGTAAGATAATTGTGCATAGAGATGACATCTGCCTGATTCACGGAATGATTCGCGGATCCGGGCAGATGTTTCTCGTAAAGGGAGGAGGAGCGTCTGTGAAGAAAAAAGAGGGGTTGCGGGGGAAGCTGGATTGGGTTATCATTATGGTACCGTTGGCTGTTGTGCTCGGCCTGTGTTTCCTTTTTTTTTCGTGGCCGGAGCAGTCGAAGGAGACACTCACGCTGATCCGGTCATTTTTGGGGGATGATCTCGGCGTTTATTATATTCTCCTCGGGATCGGCGCTGTTTTGGTTTCGCTGTACATCGCGTTTTCAAAATTCGGGCAGATCCGGCTGGGCAATACCGAAAAGCCGCAGTACGGTTCGTTTCAGTGGGGGACGATGATCTTTACCTCTACGATGGCGGCGGATATTCTCTTTTACTCACTTTGCGGATGGGCGCTTTACGGGGAAGGCCCCTATATTGTCAGCCTGGGAGGGATGCAGAAATGGGCGCCGACCTATGCGCTTTTCCACTGGGGGCCGATCGCAT
>JAJQBM010000038.1 GCA_021203285.1 Clostridiales bacterium
GAATTTACCGCGGCAGAGGATGAGAGCATCGCAGAATTTAATGCAGAAAATTAAACCGAAGTATTTTTTTTGATATTTCTTGTTTTTAAATTGCTAAAGGATTTTCCCTCTTCTTGGTAAGATAAATGATAACTGGTAACTTGTTTTATATCCTAAAAAAGAAAAGAGGGAATTTTTTATGAAGAGCAGAAAAAGATTTTTGGCAATGGGACTGGTGGCAGTCATGGGCGCTTCTCTCCTTGCGGGATGTGGATCCTCCGGTGATACGGGAACGACCGATTCCGATGCAGGCGATAGCAGTGCTGCCGCGGAGAGCACAGAGACAGTCTCAACGGACAGCGAAGTTTCTGTTTACTGGCTGAATATGAAGCCGGAGGCGGATGAGGCACTGCAGGAGATTGCGGCGACCTACACGGAGCAGACCGGGGTCGAGGTAAAGGTTGTGACGGCGGCATCCGGTACATACGATTCCACGCTGACGGCGGAGATGGACAAATCGGAAGCGCCGACCCTGTTTGTCGTCGGTAATGAGGCGGCGGTGAAGACCTGGGGAGATTACTGCATCGACCTGACCGGAACGGATGTTTACAATGAGCTGACTACAGACGATTTCACGCTTTACGATGAGGAGGGGCGCGCAGTTTCGACCGGTTACTGCTATGAGAGCTTTGGCATTATCGTAAACCTGACTCTTCTGGAGCAGGCCGGATACAGCCTGGATGATATTAACAACTTTGATACCTTAAAGGCTGTGGCGGATGATATCCATGCCCGCGCGGACGAACTTGGTTTTGACGCATTTACTTCCTCGGGTATGGATGATTCATCCTCCTGGAGATTTACCGGACACCTGGCAAATATGCCGCTTTACTATGAGTCGGTTGACGATGGGTGGACGGAAGCTCCGGCAGAAATCACCGGCGCATATCTGGATAATTTCAAGCAGATCTGGGATCTTTATATTGAGGACAGCGCATACGATGCTTCCACGTTGGCGACCGGCGGATATGACGCGGAGGGAGAGTTCCTTGCGGGCAGCGCGGTGTTCTATCAGAACGGTACCTGGGAGTATGCCGCTCTGAGTGAAGTATACAGCAACGATGAACTGGCAATGATTCCGATCTACATCGGCGTGGATGGTGAGGAAAATGCTGGCCTGGCTTCCGGCACAGAGAACTGCTGGTCGGTTAATGCGAATGCTTCCGAGGAAGATCAGCAGGCGACACTGGATTTCATGTACTGGCTAGTTACCTCTGAGGAGGGCACAGCAATGATGGCAGAGCAGTTTGGCGAGATTCCGTATGCACAGGCTGCCGAGAATGAAAATGTTTTCTTCCAGTGTGCAAATCAGTACATTGAAGAGGGCAAGTACACAGTGAGCTGGGCATTCAATTACACACCGAACGTGGATGAGTGGAGAGCAGGTCTTGTAGCAGCGATGAACCAGTATGATGCGGGTGGCGACTGGTCCAATGTGGAGACCGCATTTGTAGCCGGTTGGGCGCAGCAGTACGCAGCGGCAAATGAATAAGCGGTTAGTCTGTCTATGACAGTCTGAGACACCCGCTGTACGGGGAGCGATTGTGCGGGAGCAGAGAATCGTCTGCTCCCGCGATTTGCAGAAGCACATCTGTAGTTTATCGTGAAGGAAATGATTTCCCTACTCCGATGGAATCAGGTTAATAAGGAAGGGGGTTCGTTTATGAAAAAGAAAAAAAAGGCTGGTTTTTTATCGTCATCTGCGGTTACGATGACTGCCCGCCCCATACGGAAATTTTTTCCGTTGTTTATGGGACCTACACTGGCAGCTTTTGCCATCGGCTTTATCGTCCCGTTTGCGCAGGGATTATATCTGTCTTTCTGTAACTTTACGACGACCAGTGATGCGGAGTTTATTGGCTTCGGGAACTATCTGAAAGCGTTTAAGGATGCATCCTTTGTCCATGCATTCTGGTATACGGCGCTCTATGCGCTGGTTTCACTGGTTCTGATAAATGTCATTGCGTTTATGATTGCGTACGCACTGACCCGGGGAATTAAGGGATCGAACCTGTTTCGGACCGCTTTTTTTATGCCGAATCTGATCGGCGGAATCGTGCTCGGCTATATCTGGAACATGATTTTCAACGGTATCTTAAGCCGCTATAACACGTCGATTCTGCTGGAGACGAAGTATGGTTTCTGGGGACTGATCATTGTCATGTGCTGGCAGCAGATCGGTTATATGATGATTATTTACATTGCCGGGATACAGGCGCTCCCTGAGGATATGATGGAAGCGGCAAAGATCGATGGCGCCAGCGGATGGCAGACGCTCATAAAGGTGACGATTCCGAATGTGATGCCCTCCATTACAATCTGTATGTTCCTGAGCCTCTCCAATGGCTTCAAGCTCTTTGATCAGAACCTGGCATTGACCGCGGGGCAGCCATATACGTGGCAGGCGGACGGAACGGTAGTGAAGACCACGGAGATGCTGGCATTAAACATTTACAACACGTTCTATGGGCAGAGCAGTTCGTCCAGAGGTGTAGCGCAAGCGAAAGCCGTGCTGTTCTTTATCCTGGTGGCGGCCATCTCCCTCATTCAGCTGAGAGCGACCAGATCAAGGGAGGTAGACCAGTCATGAAAAAAAGAAGATCAACCGGGCTTACCGTTATGTTTTCTGTGATTGCAGTGATCTATATTCTGCCGCTGCTTATCGTATTGATGAACTCGTTTAAAGAAAATACGTATGTCAAGACTGAGACATTTGCGTGGCCTGCCGGCGACAGTTTTGTCGGATGGGCGAATTATCTGAAAGGATTTACCTTTGGAAATTATCCTTTTCTGAAATCCGTGCTGTTCAGTTTCGTGATTACGCTGTTATCCACTGCGCTGATTCTTCTCTGTACGTCGATGGCAGCCTGGTATATCGCGCGGGTTAACACTGTACTCTGCAAAATCTGTTACTACGTGTTTGTGTTTTCCATGGTGGTACCGTTTCAGATGCTGATGTTTCCGCTGGCAAAGATGGCGGATACGCTGAAGCTGAATACGCCGTGGACGATACCGATTATTTATCTGGGCTTTGGAGCCGGAATGGCGGTGTTTATGTTCACCGGTTTTGTAAAGGATCTGCCTCTGGAGATTGAGGAAGCCGCCGCCATCGACGGCTGCGGACCGGTCCGGACATTTTTTGTGGTGATAATACCGATGCTGAGACCAACCATGATTTCCATCGCGATTCTTGAGATCATGTGGATCTGGAACGACTATCTCCTGCCGTACCTGGTGCTGAATCGTACGAAATATATGACGATCCCGATTCACATCCAGTATCTGCAGGGAAGCTACGGTTCTGTGGATCTGGGTGCTATTATGGCGCTGATCACGCTGAGTATTATTCCGGTGATCGTGTTCTATCTTACCTGCCAGAAATACATTATCAAAGGCGTTGCAGCCGGCGCGGTGAAAGGGTAAACTGGAAAAATGATAAATTAATGCGAGGTCCCCATGGAATTACTGAGACTTGTAATCGTAGACGATGAAGATATCTTACTCCAGGGATTACTGGACACATATGACTGGAACGACATGGGATTTGAGGTAGTGGGGAGTGCCAGAAGCGGAGAACAGGCACTCAGGGTGATCCGCGAGACAGCTCCCCAGGTGGTTCTGACAGATATCCGTATAAAACAGATTACGGGTCTCATGGTCATGGAGGAGTTCCGGAAATCGGGTCAGACCTGCCTGTTTATCATGCTGAGCGCCTATCAGGATTTCGCCTATGCGCAGCAGGCCTGTGATCTGGGAGCGTTCGCTTATCTGCTGAAGCCGATTGACAGCGTAAAGCTGCGGGAGACCATGGAGCGGGCATACCGTACCTGCTTAAAGCAGATGGAGGCCGAAGAAAAGTCGGAGAGCTGGGAGAAAATATTTGTGGAGGATTCCGATACCTATCTGCGGATGTCAGTCTGGCAGTATATCTGCGGCAGCATCCCGAAAGAGCGGCTGGAAGGGATTTTCGCGGCCTTCGCGGAACAGCTGGGCGGGGGCGACCTGTATATTACGATTTTTGTGGATTATGATCTCGTTTATAAAATTATGAATGCGGCGGCGCAGGGCTCTCCGGATTTTGTGCGTCGCCTGGAAGAAAAAATCGGGAACAGGTTCTTTTACTGGCGATTTGACAATGAGGAGAACAATGTCGTTTTCCTTGTGAATACAAAGGACACGGTGCCTGTGAGAGAGTTAAAGCAGATGGTGGACGATGTGAAAACGGAACAGCAGGTTCACGTTGTAGCCGCGATCTCCAAGCCTT
>JAJQBM010000213.1 GCA_021203285.1 Clostridiales bacterium
GCAGTCCGGCGAGATGACCTGGGCAGCAGAGCATGTAGTCGGCGTTGCGCAGGGCGTCAGCGAGGATATCCTTGCAGACCTCAGAGCGAATTTTGAGGGCGAATGCTCCGAAGTCGGTATGTATCTGGCGATGGCCCGCGTTGCTCACAGAGAGGGCTATCCGGAGATCGGCCTCTACTGGGAGAAGGCTGCTTATGAGGAGGCGGAGCATGCCGCTAAGTTCGCGGAGCTCCTCGGCGAGGTTGTCACCGACAGCACCAAGAAGAATCTTGAAATGAGAGTTGAGGCCGAGAACGGCGCAACCGCAGGAAAATTCGACCTTGCGAAGCGCGCGAAGGCCGCGAATCTCGACGCGATCCACGACACCGTCCATGAGATGGCCCGCGATGAGGCGAGACACGGACGCGCCTTCCAGGGATTGTTAGATCGCTACTTCAACTAAACGACTATGCTAAGCTCGACGTTCGCCGATGGCTCCGTCTTGCTAAGCGCCGCATGTATACATGAAAGCTACCAATCAGCGTTCGCTGATGGCTCCGCTTCTTGGGCTTTCATAGTAAAACAGAAAGGATAAGTTAATCATGAAAAAATATGTTTGCGGCCCCTGCGGCTATGAATACGATCCGGCCGTTGGCGATCCGGACAACGGCATCGCTCCCGGCACTGCATTTGAGGATCTGCCGGAGGATTGGGTATGTCCCATCTGCGGCATGGGAAAAGAAGAATTCTCTGAAGCCTAAAATGTAAACCCCCATCTGAATCTTTTCATATAATAAAATCCCTGCACCAAAACCGGCGCAGGGATTTATTATACCTTCATACAAATTTTAATATCTGCTATCGATAGGAACGTCCGATCTCCAGCCCCTTCTCAAACGCTTCCTTGTTCAGCGGGAGCAGCTTTGCCTTGCTGGCCAGCTTGTGCTCGATGGTGCCCCAGACAACCTCCGGAGAAACCACCTCGGTGTAACCGACATAAACGCCGAGCATGATAACATTCAAAACCTTGGAGTTGCCCATCTCATAAGCCATCTCCGTAACCGGCGCCTTGATGATTTTCACATCGGGCCGGTCAATGGTGCTCTCATCCACGATGGAGCTGTTGATGAACAGATTGCCTCCCTGCTTTAAGGTCGGAAGGAACTTCACGAGAGACGGCTCGTTCATTACGATCAGATCGTCCATCACATCGCCCAGCGGCGCGCCTACCATCTCATCAGAGATAACGACGAAGCAGTTCGCGGTACCGCCGCGCTGCTCTGCGCCGTATGACGGGAAGAACGTAACGTTTTTGTCTGTGGAATCACAGGTCGCGGTCGCAAGGAATTTGCCGAGGGTCATAACGCCCTGACCGCCGAATCCGCCAACACATAAATTTGTTTCCATAAAATTCTTCCTCCTCCTTTTATTTGTCTCTCACTACGCCGAGCGGGAACTCCGGCAGCATCTTCTGCTCGATGAAATCAAGCGCGTCGAGCGGCTCCAGTCCCCAGTTCGTCGGACAGCTGGTCACGATCTCAACCATCGAAAAGCCCTTGCCGTCGATCTGGTTCTGGATCGCCTTTTTGATCGCCTTCTTCGTCTTGATGCAGTTCTGCGGCGTGTTGCAGCTGGTCCTCTCCAGATAGGCCGGAGCGGTGAGCTGGTTTAAGATCTCGCACATGTGCATCGGATAGCCGTGCTCCTCCGCTATACGTCCCTTCGGCGCGGTGGAAGCTCTCATACCGATCAGCGTGGTCGGCGCCATCTGTCCGCCGGTCATGCCGTAAATACCGTTATTAATGAAGATAACGGTAATGTTCTCGCCACGGTTCGCCGCGGAGACAGACTCCGCCAGACCGATGGAGGCGAAATCGCCGTCGCCCTGATAGGTGATATAAATCGAATCCGGATTGCTCCGCTTCATACCGGTAGCCACGGCACAGGCACGTCCGTGCGGCGCGGTGATCGTATCATACGCGATATAGTCCATGTGAAGTCCGCAGCATCCGATTCCTGTAATCAGAACGCTCTTATCTACAATATCCAGCTCGTCGAGAACCTCCCCGAGCAGCTTGATCACGGTGCTGTGCATACAGCCCGGGCAAAATCCGGATACTTTATCTTCCTGAATTGTTTTTGTTCTAGAGTAAACTAATTCCACTGACGTACCCTCCTAATCTATCTAAAATTTTTCTTGCAGATCTGATCACTGCCTCACGGCTCATCACGTTTCCGCCGGAACACAGGCATGTCTCAATGACTGCGCGATTCTTCACGCCGATCGCCACATCCTCATAATACTGCGCCGGGATGGACATTTCCACGTCGAGAACTGCCTTGCAGATATTGTAATCAATGTTGTCAAACGATGTATACGGGAACGGGCTCACCGTGATCGGGCGGATCAGGCCGACTCTGTATCCCTGTTTGCGAAGGATATCCACAACAGATTTGCAGATACGTCCACAGATACCGTACGCGGTCAGGATGAGCTCCGCGTCCTCCACCAGATACTCCTCCACCTGGATGTCCTTCACCCAGCTGTCATACATCCGTGCGGCATTCTCGTTCCATTTCTGCATAACGGCGGTATCCCACTGTCCGGGCTGGATCCAGGAGCGGTTCGCATAGTCAAGCTTGTGGCCGATGCAGGCCCATTTCTTCTTGCTCTCCTTGATCGCCGCGATCTCCTCGTCCGTCTTCATATCCGGAAGCTCTACCGGCTCCATCATGGTGCCGATCACGCCGTCCGCCAGAATCAGAACCGGGTTCATATCCCTGTCCGCATAGTCAAATGCCGCATATGTAAGGTCAACCGCCTCCTGCACGGTGGACGGAGCCAGAACGATCATACGGAAGCCGCCGTTTCCGGAAGCCTTGGTCGCCTGGAAATAATCCATCTGCGCCGGCTGGATCGCGCCCACACCCGGACCGCCGCGAGCCACGTTGCAATAAACGAGAGGCATCCGCGCTGCCGCACAATAGGAAATGCCTTCGCTCTTTAACGCGATTCCCGGGCTGGATGAGGATGTCATCGCCCTGGTACCTGCAGATACCGCGCCGTAAACCATGTTCACGGACGCCACCTCGGACTCACCCTGAACAAAGGAACCGCCGACCTCCGGAAGTCTCCGTGCGAAATACTCGGGGATCTCGTTCTGCGGTGTGATAGGATATCCGGCGAAAAATCTACAGCCGGCTCTTACTGCTGCTTCCGCGATCGCTTCGCAGCCCTTCATCAATACTCTTGCCATAATCTTTCAACCTCCTTATTTGTAGATCTCTATCGCACCGTCCGGACAGATACGTCCGCACATACAACAAGCGATACAGGCATCCATGTTTACCGGTTCCACATACTCGTAGCCCTTGGCATTGACCTTGGTTCCAATAGCCAAAACCCCTTTAGGGCAAAACTTGACGCAGTAACCACAACTCTTACAGCGTTCTGATCTAACTACAATTTTTGCCATTTTAGTTAAATCCTCCTCTCAATAAAGACTTGTTTTTATTTACGAAACACCGGACGATGAACACCGCACCGATGTTAAGCACAATATCATGATCTCAATCCGCGGCGAAAACCCGCGGCAATCGAAATACTCAGTCCTTCCCCGGCAGGGGCGGCCCGCCCGGACTGTACGGTTCAAACTGAAGCCACTCGTAGGTCAGATATAAATGCACCGGCATCACCGGTACATCCGACTGATCCCGCACCGCCTCGTAGAGATCCTCCCGGACACAGGCAAAATCCACCGCGATGTAGGGCGTCACCATCTCCGACATCTTCCGGCTGCCCTCCACGAACTCGCGCTCCGTGGTCGTCAGACCGTTGTTCGGGTTATTTACCATGTGCAGCTTGCCCAGCTGAATGTGCGACACGCCCAGAATCTTGGCCAGCGTCTCATCGATGTGGTCGATGTCGTTCGACCACGGCCGGTAAGCGTTCAGCACATAATAGACAATCGTGAGATCCCTATTAATCTGGGGCGCATATCCGCCGATGGACCGCGCTCCGATATAATCTCCGCCGATGTCCAGAATCACATAGCAGTCCGGATCACGCAGAAGACGGTTCACTCCGCCGACCAGAACCGGCGCGTCCATAAACTGATCCTCATAATGGAAAATCACGCCCAGCGCCTCGATCTCCGCGACCACATCCCGTGAGCGAAACAGCGGCTTCGTCATATCCATATCGAAATAGTGAACCGGCTTGTCGCCCAGATCCACCAGATGCTTTGCAA
>JAJQBM010000168.1 GCA_021203285.1 Clostridiales bacterium
ATGTCAATGAGCGTCTGCTACAGTATGTGTTTAAGGAAGCGATCGGCGTGGATGTACAGTTGCCGATCCCCCGGATGACATGGCAGGAGGCGATGGATCGTTACGGCTCTGACAAACCGGATACCCGCTTCGGGATGGAGCTGGTGGATGTGTCCGGGGTCGTCCGAGACTGTGAATTCGGCGTGTTTACCGGCGCACTGGAAAACGGCGGCAGTGTCCGCGGAATCTGCGTTCCGGGAATGGGCGATCTGGGCCGGAAGCAGGTGGACAAGCTGACAGAGCTGGCAAAGACCTACGGCGCGAAGGGACTGGCTTATATCCAGTGCAAGAGTGACGGCACGATCAAATCCTCTTTCTCGAAGTTCTTCACGGAAGAGGGTATGCAGGAGCTGATCGATGCCATGGGCGGAAAGAGCGGAGACCTGCTTTTGTTTGCCGCAGATAAAAATAAAGTTGTCTGGGATGTGCTCGGCGCGCTGCGCCTTCACATGGGGAAGGAGCTCGGCCTGATGGATCCCGGCAAGTTCAATTTCCTCTGGGTGACGGAGTTCCCGCTTCTGGAGTGGTCCGACGAGGAGGAGCGTTTTAAGGCGATGCATCATCCGTTTACGATGCCGATGGAGGAGGATTGGGACAAGATCGACTCCGATCCGGGTTCCGTCCGGGCGAAGGCTTACGATATCGTCTTAAACGGCGCGGAGATGGGCGGCGGTTCCGTCCGTATCCACCAGAACGATATTCAGGAAAAAATGTTTGAGGTGCTTGGCTTCACGCAGGAACAGGCGTGGAACCAGTTCGGCTTTCTTCTGGAGGCTTTCAAGTATGGCGTGCCGCCTCACGCGGGGCTGGCCTACGGGCTGGACCGCATGGTCATGCTCATGGTACAAGCAGAGTCGATTCGCGATGTCATCGCGTTTCCGAAGATGAAAGACGCATCCTGTCTGATGACCGATGCGCCGAATACAGTGGATGAGAAACAGCTAAGAGAGCTGGGGCTTGCGATTTTGCCTCAGGGCGAGGACGAATAATCTACGTTTGACAGGAAAGATGTTGTGATATGCCAAAATATACGAAGGGAATCCTCGTCACGGTGGCGGGGGCGGCCGGTTGGGGAATTTCGGGAACCTGCACGCAGTACCTCTGCTCCGTGCAGGGGGTAAATTCCGTCTGACTGACGCAGATTCGTCTGATTTTTGCGGGGCTGATACTGGTCTGCTTCGGATTTCTGACGGAGAGAGAGCGGTTTCGGGAATTCACGCACACGCCGAAGGATTTTTGCTACTGTATCGCCTTTGGTGTCTGCGGCCTGATGTTTACCCAGTATGCCTATACGACCTCCATCTCAAAGACGAATTTCGGCACAGCCACGGTGCTGCAGTATTTTTCCGTGGTTATTGTTCTGGTCGTCAGTTGCATCATGGCCCGGAAACGGCCGGTTCTCCGCGAGATATTGGGAATTTTTTCCAGCATTATAGGAATTTTTCTCGTGACGACCCACGGGAGCTTTTCTTCGCTCTATATTTCGCGGGAGGGATTTATCTGGGGGATGCTCTCGGCGCTGGCCGCGGCGATCTATATCATGATGCCGCAGAAGCTGATGAAAAAGTGGGGAAGCATTCTGCCCATCGGATGGGGAATGTTTTTCGGAGGAATTGCTTTTTTCTTCCTCATGCGTGTGTGGCGGATTCCGATGTCCTTCGACCGGGAGATTGTTCTGGGATTGATTTTTATCATTCTGGTGGGAACGGTCTGTGCGTTTGTCCTGTTTCTGATGGGAACGACGATGATCGGCGCTGCCAGAGGAAATATGATCGGCTGTGTGGAGCCGCTGGTGGCGACGCTGACTTCGGCGGCGGTACTGCATACGGTTTTCATGCCGGTGGATATTCTGGGGTTTGTGTTTATCCTGGCGGCGGTGTTTGTGTTGGCGAAGAAGTAGGGCTGCGGATGGCGTGAACCCGGTTTCATACGGGGAGAGATACGGGGCAAAAAGACAACGGAGAGAAGCGATATGGGCGGAAATGAGCGGAGACAGGAAATCAGCCGGCTGCTGGCCGGTGCAGATCATGCGGTTTCGGGAAAGGAGCTGGCGGAGCGTTTTGCGGTGAGCCGTCAGGTCATCGTTCAGGATATCGCCCTGCTCCGCGCAAACGGGGAGCAGATCGTCTCCACAAATCTTGGGTATCTGATGCCGGTGAAGTCACAGGTCAGCCGGGTATTTAAAGTATATCACACGGATGAACAGATGGAGGAGGAGCTCGCGCTTGTTGTAGACCATGGCGGCACGGTACAGGATGTGTTTGTCTACCACAAGACATACGGCGTGATCCGCGCAGACCTCAACATTCGTTCGCGTCTGGATATCCGCCGGTTTTCGGATGACATCCGGACAGGGAAGTCCGCTCCGCTGAAAAATATTACGTCGGGCTATCACTATCATACGGTGATTGCCCCGAGTGAGGAGAGATTGGATCTGATCCAGCGGGAGCTGGAGGAGCATCATTTTCTGGCGCAGCTGCTGGACTATGAACCGGTAGATTTTTGGAAGGATGTGTGAACCCCGGAGAGGGAAGGTGCGTTTTGCAGGAGAACTATTTAGATAAGGCGTTAACTGAATACAGCAGATCCGATTATTACCCCTTCCACATGCCGGGACACAAGCGGCAGCGGTTGGGGGATTTTTTGCCGGAGGAGATCGATATCACGGAGATCGAGGGATTTGATAATCTGCACCATGCGGAGGGGATTCTCCGGGAGGGTCAGGAGCGGTTGGCGCGCCTTTTCGGTGCGGACGAAAGCTTTTATCTGGTAAACGGAAGCACGGCGGGAATTCTTGCGGCGGTCTGCGGATGTATCCGGAAAGGCGACCGCATTCTGATCGGGAGAAACTGCCACAAGGCGGTGTACCACGCAGCGTATCTCATGGAGGCGAAGGCGGAGTATCTGTATCCGGAGCCGACGGACTTCGGGATACAGGGGAGCATTGCGCCCGGGCAGGTGGAGAAAATGCTGGCAGAGCGGAAGGATGTGCGTGCGGTGGTTATCACCTCGCCCACCTATGACGGTGTTGTTTCGGATATTCGCGTGATTGCGGAGATTGTTCACGGGTATGGGATTCCGCTCATTGTGGATGAGGCGCACGGGGCGCATTTCGGCTTTTCGGAAGGGTTTCCCCAAAAGGCAATCGCGCTGGGAGCGGATCTCTGCGTAGAGAGTCTGCACAAGACGCTGCCGTCCTATACGCAAACGGCTGTTTTACATATGATGAGGCGGAGAGATCACACTGTTCTTCAGAAGAACGGCAATTCCCCGGTTTGCCTGTCTGATGTGGAGGAGAACCGGAAGGAGGACGCGAATTTTCGCTTTGACGCCCACCGGGTGCGACGGTATCTCGGCATTTTCCAGTCTTCCTCGCCCTCCTATGTGCTGATGGCGGGGAAGGACCGGTGTGTCCGGATGATTGAGCAGGACAGGACCCTGTACGCAAAACCGGAGACAAGACCGGAAAGCCGATTCGGGCAGTTTGAGGAGCGGCTGCGGGAATTCTATGAAAAGTGTGCGGGATTCCGCTTTGTGCAGGTGTTTCCCTATATGGAATCCGGCTGCAAGGCCGACTCCGAAGATCGGAGAAAAGGCCGCCTGTATGAGCAGCGGGACATGGCGCAGGGGATTTTTGCGAAGGATAATTCCAAAATTCTCATCTCCGCGCAGCGGGCAGGACTTCACGGGCAGCAACTCTATGACCGGCTGCTGGAGAAATATCATCTCCAGATGGAGATGGCTGCCGGACATTATGTGACGGCGCTGACGAGTATCATGGACACAGAGGAGGGATTTGCCCGACTGTATGCTGCGCTGAAAGAAATCGAGGAGGAAGCGGATCGGGATCTTTCACAGAAGGCAGACCGGTTGGCGCCGTACCGGCTCTATCGCGCTCGTGAGAAAATCATGGAGCTTGCGGAGGCCATCGATGCGAAGAAGGAAGCCCTGCCGCTGGATCAGTCCGCGGGTCGGATATCCGGCGAGTTCGTCTGGCTGTATCCGCCCGGAATCCCGATTCTCGTGCCCGGTGAAGTGATCACGGAGGAAGTGATCGGAATGATTGTGGTCTGCCGGTCGCGGCATATGAATGTGCAGGGGATGGAGGATCCGGACGGGGAGAGGATTTGGGTGCTTCTGTCATAGCGGCAAAAAAGCGTTGTCATATGGGTCAGCTCTTTTT
>JAJQBM010000233.1 GCA_021203285.1 Clostridiales bacterium
ATATCCGGCCACCCAATCCTACCTCCTCGCATGCACCATTTTACACAAAAATTTCATATTGAAAAACTTGCAACATTCCAATTGCGTGATATAATCGTGATGTATAATCGTAAGTGAATCAAGAACCAAAGAGGTACCTTATGAAAGAAGCAAAAAGAGGCAGTTGGCTGAAGCACCTGGATTTCATGATCCTTGATATCCTGCTGATCGAATGTGCCTACTTGCTGTCCTATGAGATCTGCCAGCCGCAAATGTTCCTGGCCGGCCGCATTTCTCTCTATATATATGCAAACATTGTCCTGATCGTAACCGATGTATGCTATGTCATCCTCCGGCCGGTCTACAAAAATATTATCAAGCGGAATGTTTTCCACGAGGTCCGCTCCGTGCTCCTCCACAGTATCGTACTGTGGCTGGTCATGATCTCCTCCCTGTATATGACACAGTTGGCTTTCCTGTTCTCCCGTTCTATGATGGGTGTCTTCATCCTGCTGTGTTTCTCCTTCATGCTGATCGGACGGGTAGCATGGAAGGCTTTTCTCCGGACACAGATCGTAAAGGGGAAACGTCAGGCCAACATGCTGCTGATCTCTGAGCGGGAGCATGCGGCTTACATTATCCGCCGTTTCCGCCAGCGCGTATATAACGGTTTTAACCTGAGCGGCCTCGCCGTTATGGACGAGGATATTGTCGGGCAAAAGATAGAGGGAATTCCCGTGATCTGCTGCAGGGGCAACCTGCTGGATTATATCAAGGAACAGGTTATTGACGAGGTCATCCTCGACCTTCCCGGCGGCGGAAAGGAAAACCAGTCTCTGGTCTACGGACTGCTGAACATGGGCGTCGTTGTCCATATGACGATGGACTATGACGCAGACGCTTTCCCGAACATCGAGATTGAACGGCTGGGCGGCTTCACCGTCCTGACCACCAGCATCAACACGATCAGCCGCAGTCACCTCGCACTCAAACGCATGATTGACATTGCCGCCGGTCTGGTCGGGACAGCGATCACCGGTGTACTCTTCCTGATTCTGGCTCCGATGATCTACCGGGCTTCCCCCGGTCCGATCTTTTATGCGCAGGAGCGGATCGGAAAAAATGGGCGGTGTTTTCGCATGTACAAATTCCGCTCCATGTATCTGGACGCCGATGCGCAGAAAGCAGCGCTTCTGAATCAAAACGAGATGCAGGGACCGATGTTTAAAATCGACAACGACCCCCGCATTATCGGCAGTGAGAAGGGACCCAGGAAGGGAATCGGAAACTGGATGCGCAAAACCAGCATCGACGAGTTTCCTCAGTTTATCAACATCCTAAAGGGCGATATGAGCCTGGTCGGCACCCGCCCTCCGACAGTCGAAGAGTTTGAGCAGTATGATTATCACCACAAGGTTCGATTGAGCATGAAGCCGGGGCTCACCGGTCTCTGGCAGGTAAACGGGAGAAACGAGATTACTAATTTTGAACAGATTGTCCGAATGGACGCATCCTATATCGAACACTGGTCTCTCCTGCTGGATTTCAAACTGATACTGAAAACGATCCCTGTTGTCCTCGGGAAAAAGGGGGCATAAAAAGAGCGCCGACGGCGCTCTTTTCCGTTCGAACCATATAATTTACAGATCTTTAAAGTGAAACTGCTTTGCACCGGAGGCATAGTCCGCTACGACCTGACCCTGTCCGTAAAGCTTATATTTGCAGCTCAAAAGCCCTTCCAAACCAACCGGTCCTCTGGCGTGAATCTTCCCTGTGCTGATCCCCACCTCTGCGCCGAAACCGTAACGATACCCGTCCGCAAAACGGGTAGAACAGTTCTGATAAACGCCAGCGGAATCCACCAGCGCCATAAAGCGCTCCGCTGTCGCAGCATTCTCTGTCACAATACAATCCGTGTGATGCGAGCCGTAACGGTTGATATGATCAATCGCCTCCTGCACATCATCCACCGTTTTCACAGAGAGAATATAGTCCAGATACTCGCTCGTATCATCTGCCTCCGTCGTCGGCTCGCAGTCGATGATCCCGGCAATCTCTCGGCTTCCGCGAATCTCGACCTCCCGCTCGGCCAGAGCCTCCTTGAGCGGCGGCATCAGCGCCTGCGCCACATCTCTGTGGACCAGCAGAGTCTCCACCGTATTGCAGGCCGAAACATACTGTGTTTTCGCGTCAAAAATGATCGGCACTGCCTTATCCAGATCCGCATCCTTATCCACATAAATATGGCAAATTCCGTCCGCATGTCCCATCACTGGAATCTTCGTGTGATCCATGATATAGCGGACAAAGGCGTTGGAGCCCCGCGGAATCAGTAGATCCACGGACTCGTGGCAATCCAGAAGCTCATTGATCTCGGACCGCGCCTCCAACTGCATCATGCAATGCTCCGGAAGTCCCGCCGACAGTACCGCAGCATAGATAATCTCAAACAGCTTCCGGTTCGTCCGGAGCGCCTCGCTGCCGCCCTTTAACACGACACAATTTCCGCTCTTGATGCAGAGCGCGGAAATCTGAACCAGTGCATCCGGCCGCGCCTCAAAAATCACGCCGATCACACCAATGGGACACGACACCCTCTCCAAAATCAGTCCCTCGTCCAGCTCCCGCTTCAACTGCGTCTGAAACAGCGGATCCGGCATGCGAATCAGATCCTCGATACCGGCGACGACATCCCTGAACTTTCCCTCGTCAAATTTTAGCCGTTTCAGAATCGGTCCCGCCACGCCGCTGACGGCAGCCTGCTCCATATCCTCCCGATTTGCCTCAAAAATCGAATCCTGCTGAGCCAGAAGCGCATCTCCGACCGCGCGCAGCGCCCGGTTTCGCATCTCACCCGCGCTCGCCGCCAGCGTCGGGGCAGCCTGCTTCACAAACTTCAGTTCCTCCTGTATCACCATAACCAAATCTCCTTCCTGACCCTATGATTCTGCCTCACAATTTAAAGCGATACCCCACGCCCCAGATTGTATCAATATACTGCGGGTGCGCCGTATCAAGCTCAATCTTTTCCCGTATCTTCTTGATATGCACCGTCACGGTCGCGATATCCCCGATCGACTCCATATTCCAGATTTTGGAAAAAAGCTCATCCTTGGAAAAGACATGGTTCGGATTCTGCGCGAGAAAGGTCAGCAGATCAAACTCCTTCGTCGTAAACTGCTTCTCCTCATCATTGACCCACACCCGGCGGGCTGTCTTGTCGATGCGGATTCCCCGAATCTCAATGATGTCGTTCTCCTGTGCATTGCTGCCGATCAGGCGATCGTAGCGCGCCAGATGTGCCTTCACCCTCGCCACAAGCTCGCCTGGCGAGAACGGCTTCGTCACATAATCGTCTGCACCGAAACCCAGTCCCCGTATCTTGTCGATGTCGTCCTTCTTCGCGGACACCATGAGGATCGGAATATTTTTGGTTTCCCGGATCCTCCTGCAGATCTCAAAGCCGTCCGTTCCGGGGAGCATCAGATCCAGAATGTACATGTCGAAGTTCTCGCTCAGCGCGCGCTCCAGACCGTGGGTACCGTCATACTCCAACTCCACCTCAAACCCGGAAAGCTCCAGATAGTCTCTCTCCAGATCGGCGATTGTCTCCTCATCTTCGATAATTAAAATCTTGCTCATTTTGGTACCTCCTGATATTTACGCAACACAAAGTACATGATCGTACCTGCGTTGAGCTTGCTCGTAGCCCAGATCTTCCCACCGTGGTCCTCTATAATCTTCTTTACAATGGAAAGTCCGATCCCGCTGCCGCCCGTAGCAGAATTCCGGGACACGTCGGTTCGGTAAAAACGGTCGAAGATATACGGGAGATCTCTGGCATCGATTCCCTTTCCGTTGTCCTCGATCTCCACCTGAATAAGATCTCCCACATCCTTGATACGAATCGAAATCTGCCCCTTCCGCGTGTCCATGTATTTGATCGCGTTATTGACGATATTGTTGATAACCCGCATCAACTGCTCCGGATCTGCGATGATGACCGTATGCGGATCCGCATAGTTGAGGTAGGACAAACCGATTCCCTTTGTCTCCAGATCCAGTCCGATCTCATCGATACAGTCAGCAAAATAGGCGGAGACATTGATTTTATTAAAGTTATACGGGATACGGTTCGTATCAATCTTTGAATACAGCGTCAGCTCATTAATAAGGCGGTCCATCTCATTCGCCTTGTTGTAGATGGTCCTCAGATACCGCTCCATC
>JAJQBM010000187.1 GCA_021203285.1 Clostridiales bacterium
GTATCAGCATTCGTATTTTTGTCAGGATGGGGTCTCAAGCGGCTCTTGTATTCGAAAATGATATGGGCAGAATATGTTATATGCTGGATACAAATCCGAGACCGCTTGTCAGGCTGATTATGTCCGGAGGTGCGCCGCCGGAAGGATACAGCTACATCATTCGCGCTGTAAGCAAAACAGGGCTGCATGGAGAATACAAAATAAAAGTTTTATGTGATTATAGATTATATGATACAAAAATAACAATGAAAGTGGGGGAATAAAACATGGAGGCAAAAACGAACGTAACCAAATTGGATTACTGGGTCAAATCAGCGATCGGCATTTTAATCATGATTATATTTCATTTTATTCCCGGTGGGGATGTAATTACCCCAATGGGAATGACCATTTTGGGTATTTTCCTTGGAACTGTTGTGCTCTGGTCCACAGTCGGAAATATCTGGCCTAGCATGCTGGCTTTGATTCTGGTCGGCCTGACGGGCTATGCAGGCGAAGGCTCAGAAGGAGTCACCGCAGTGCTGACAACTGCTTTTGGTACAGAGACCGTTTTGTCTGTTGTTTTCTGTCTGATTTTATTTGCAGAAATCGGTCAGCTGGGATTTTCAAAATATATCAGTTCGTTTTTCCTGAAACTGAAGGTTCAGGAAGGCAGACCATATGTATTTATGGCAAGTATGATGTTGTGTTCATACATCGTAAGCGGCCTGACCATTCCGCTTACCGGCATGCTTCTGGTATTCCCGGTTGTATCTGAAACTCTTACAAATCTGGGATACAAAAAAGGAGATAAGGCGTGGTACGCAATGATTTTGGGCGTTTATCTGGCTGCTGCTGTAGCACAGCCCATGTTCCCATTTAAAGGTGCTTGCCTGATTATCCTCGGTGTATTGAAAACGATATTGGGTACAGATGTTGCCTATGCACCATTAACCCTGTTTGCAATTGCCATGGGAATTATAATCATGGTGATTTATATAGCTTTTATTAAGTTTATCGTCAGACCGGATTTTTCAAAATTAAAAGCGCTGAAAGTTGACGATCTGAAAGGAGAGGAACTGCCTCCGCTCAATATTAACCAGACATCATATCTTGTGGTCATGATAGGCTTTATTATAGCCGTTATGCTGCCCGGATTTGTTTCGGTCACGACCGGACCGATCGGAATCCTCAGTTCGCTCGGCACAATTGGATGTGCAGCAGCCGGTATCGTTATTTTGGAATTTGTACACATCAAAAATAAACCCATTTTCGGTGCACAGGAGGCAGGAAAAAGTTTTGAGTGGAGCATCTATTTCCTTGTTCCTGCGGCGGTTTATATCAGCGGTCTTCTGACGGATGAGAGCCTTGGAATAATTACCTTTGTTAAAACAGCATTGTCACCGCTGTTCTCAGGGAAACCAACAATCGTATTTGTCATTCTGATCGTTACCCTTACAATGATTCTGACACAGATCGGTGCAAATGTAGGCATGGCTGTGGTTATGATGCCTATTGCACTGATATTTGTAGATGAATATCCGATCAGTCCGGTGGTAATCTGCCTGTTAATCGTATTTTCCGTATTTATAGCATTGAATTTACCCGCGGCATCACCATATGCGGCAATTATGCATTCAAGGAAAGATCTGGTATCATTTGCTGAAATTCAAAAAATGTACATACCGATGTTGATCATCAGTATTCTGGTATATTCATTTATCGGATATGGTATCCTATCAGTAATGTTCTGATAGAGTTCATATAACCTTTCCTATACTGTTAAGAGGGGCTGTTTTTTCACAGCCCCTTTTACAGTTGTAATCGATTATCTTTCTATAACAAACGGGTACCGGCTTGATTGGCGAAAAAAATAATGCTATACTATCCGCAATGTGATTTTTATTGACGGGATGAAGGGAGACTGAGATGGAAAAATTGTTGGATCTGATCTCGGCGGAGGTGACAAAGGCTTTTGTCACGGCCGGTTATGATGAAAAATACGGGAAGGTGACGCTGTCGAACCGGCCGGATCTGTGCGAGTTCCAGTGCAACGGCGCGATGACGGCGGCGAAAACCTATAAAAAAGCGCCGTTTATGATCGCGGATGCGGTGGCGGAGGCATTGACGGGAAACGAGATGTTCTCCTCCGTGGAGTACGTGAAGCCGGGATTTTTAAATCTGAAGCTTTCCGAGAAATATCTGGCGGAGTATCTGAATGCGATGCAGGCGGCGGACAGGCTGGGCGTGGAGCAGTCCGGCCACGGCGAGACGGTGATTGTGGATTACGGCGGAGCCAATGTGGCGAAACCGCTCCATGTAGGGCATCTGCGCTCCGCGATCATCGGGGAGAGTATCCGCCGGATGGGACAATTTATGGGATACCGGACGATCGGCGACGTACATCTGGGAGACTGGGGTCTGCAGATGGGCCTGATTATCGAGGAGCTTCGGGAGCGCCAGCCGAATCTGGTTTATTTTGATGAAAGCTATAGCGGGGCGTATCCGGAGGAAGCGCCGTTTACGATCGGCGAGCTGGGGGAAATCTATCCTGCAGCCAGCAAAAAGTCAAAGGAAGACGAGGCGTTTTCCGAGCGCGCACATCAGGCGACCCTGAAGCTTCAGCAGGGGTATGCGCCCTACCGCGCCATCTGGGAGCATATCATGCGGGTGTCGAAGGCCGATCTGAAAAAGAATTATGACAATCTGGATGTTCATTTTGACCTCTGGAAAGGGGAGAGCGACGCGGATCCCTATATCCCCGGCCTGATTCAGAACCTGTTGGATCAGGGGCTTGCCTATGAGAGCAAGGGCGCACTTGTGGTGGATATCGCAGAGGAGACGGGTTCAAAGGAACTGCCGCCCTGCATTGTCCGGAAATCCGACGGGGCGGCGCTGTACGCCACATCCGACCTCGGGACGATATTGGAGCGGGAACGCGATTTTTCGCCGGCGGAATATGTCTATGTGGCGGACAAACGTCAGCAGCTTCACTTTACACAGGTTTTCCGTGTGGCGAAAAAGGCCGGGTTTGTGAAGCCGGAGACGAAAATGATAAATGTCGGGTTCGGCACCATGAACGGGAAGGACGGCAAGCCGTTTAAGACAAGGGACGGCGGTGTGATGCGTCTGGAGACGCTGATTGCGGATATCAACGAGGCGGTTTTTGCGCGGATTATGGAGAACCGCGAGATCGGAGAGGAGGAGGCCCGCGAGATCGCGAAAGTGGTGGGGCTAGCCGCTTTAAAGTACGGAGACCTCTCCAATCAGGCGTCGAAGGACTATATTTTTGATATTGACCGCTTTATCTCCTTTGAGGGAAATACCGGCCCGTACATTCTCTATACGATCGTCCGGATTAAGTCTATTCTGAAAAAATACGCGGAGGCCGGGAAGTCGGCGGAGGGCCAGAGGATTCTGCCCGCAGGCGGCGCGGAGGAGAAGGACCTGATGCTGGAGGCGGCGAAGTTTAACAGCGTAGCGGAGACCGCGTTTTTGGAGACCGCGCCTCACAGGATCTGTGCTTACATTTATGATCTCGCCAATGCGCTGAATCGTTTTTATCATGCGACGAAGATCATGGCCGAGGAGGACGAGCAGGTGCAGGCGGGCTATATCCGTCTGCTGGAGCTGACGAAGGAAATTCTGGAGACCGGGATCGCACTGCTCGGATTCTCCGCTCCCGAAAAAATGTAATTCAACGAGTGAACTGTTTACGATAGAAGGGAGAAATCAATGTACCCGAGATTACATATCTGTAAAGACGCCATCGCGCAGAATGTCCGCGTTGTGACCGGTCTGTGCGCCGAGCACGGGATCGGCGTGACCGGCATAACAAAGGTTTTTCGCGGGGATCCGGAGATTGCGCGGATTTTTGCGGAGAACGGCGTGTGCGGCCTCGGGGATTCCCGGATTGAGAACCTACGGCGGCTGGAGGGAATTGAGATCGAAAAGTGGCTGATCCGGATGCCGGGCATCAGCCAGGCGGAGGATGCGGTGCGCTGCTGTGATGTCTCCCTGAACTCCTCGAACGAGACGATCCTCGCGCTGAGCCGTGCCTGCGAGAAGCTGGGGCTTACGCATAAGGTGGTGCTCATGTATGATCTGGGCGATCTTCGGGAGGGGTATATTGACCGGGAGGAGATCGCGGCGGCGGCGGAGTTGGTGCGGTCCTGCCCGCGGCTGGAGCTGACCGGGGTCGGGACGAA
>JAJQBM010000141.1 GCA_021203285.1 Clostridiales bacterium
GAAAAAGGCGACCATCTCCGCTGTCTATAATCCTCAGAACAGTAAAATGGGAGACCGGAGAGGCGGAAATCAGAGAAATCGCGGCAATCAGACCCGCGTGACCAATGAACAGCGTCCGACGGGGGAGCGCCCGCGCCGACCTGCAGGGGAGCGCCCGATGCGTCCGACGGGAGAGCGTCTGGTACGTCCGGCAGGGGAGCGTCCGATGCGTCCGGCAGGAGAACGCCCGATGCGCCCGGCAGGAGAGCGCCCGGTACGCCCGGCAGGCGACCGGCCGTCTTACCGCGGCGGAGATCGGCAGGGGAGCGATCGGCCTGCCGGTGACAGACCGTCCCGCAGATACAATGACAGGCCGGCAAGGCAGGAAGGAGAGAGAAATGGCCGCAATGAACAGGGCAGTTACAATAATCAAAAGGGCAGCCAAAATAGCCGCGGCCGTTTCGGTGATTCTCAAGGTAATCGAAACAATCGGTCGGACGGTTCGAATCGTTTCAAAGGCCAGGGAGGAAAGCCCGGACAGGGAGGTGCGCGGGTAAACCGCGATTCCGCCGGAGCAGCGATGGGCGATGCGCGGGGGAAGGATTCCCGGAACAACAACGCCAACGCAAACCGCAAGAAAAAACAGAATTACGACAAGAAGGATAAAAAGCAGGAGAATTTCGTCAATCTGGAGAAAAAGACGGGACACCGGAAACGGAACGCCATCCCGCAGGCTCCGGGCGAGAAAAAGACCGATGAGATCCGCAATATCATTCTGCCGGAGGTGATGACTATCCGTGAGCTTGCGGATATTATGAAGGTTCAGCCCTCCGACATTGGGAAAAAGCGGTTCGTTCAGTGGGTCATGATGACCGTAAACCTAGAAATTTATTATGATATGGCGGAGGAGATCGCGCTGGAGTTCAACTGCATCGCCGAGCCGGAAGAGAAGGTGGATGTCATCGCCGAGCTCCTGAAGGAAGAGGAAGAGGACGAGTCGGTTATGGTCACCCGTCCGCCGGTTGTATGTGTGATGTGTCATGTCGACCACGGCAAGACCTCCATTCTGGATGCAATCCGCAACACCCGTGTGATTGACCGGGAGGCCGGCGGCATTACACAGGCCATCGGTGCATCCGTCGTCACGATCAACGGACAGAAGATTACGTTCCTCGATACACCCGGACATGAGGCGTTTACCGCCATGCGTATGCGCGGCGCCAACTCCACGGACATCGCGATCCTCGTGGTGGCTGCGGATGACGGCGTGATGCCGCAGACCGTTGAGGCCATCAATCACGCGAAGGCTGCGGGCGTCGAGATCATTGTCGCGATCAACAAGATCGACAAAGAGGGAGCCAATGTAGAGCGCGTAAAGCAGGAGCTGACAGAGTATGAGCTGGTCGCTGAGGACTGGGGCGGCAGCACAATCTGCGTGCCGGTATCCGCGCACACCGGGCAGGGCATCACAGAGCTGCTGGAGATGGTTCTGTTGAGCGCGGAGGTTCTGGAGCTGAAGGCCAATCCGAAGCGAGACGCGAGAGGCCTTGTCATCGAGGCTGAGATGGACAAAGGCCGCGGCGCAGTGGCGACCGTTCTGGTGCAGAAGGGCACCTTAAAGGTGGGACAGTGTATCGCTGCGGGCAGCAGCTACGGCAAGGTCCGCGCGATGATCGACGATACCGGAAAACGCGTGAAGGAAGCCGGCCCTTCGGTGCCGGTGGAGGTGCTGGGATTAAACAGCGTGCCGAACGCCGGAGAGGTCTTTGTGGTCTGCGATTCCGAGAAGGACGCGAGAAGCTTTGCCGAAACCTTCATGGCACAGGATAAGGAGAAACTGGTCGCGGAGACCAAAGCGAGAATGTCGCTGGATGATCTGTTCTCCCAGATTCAGGCGGGCAGCTTAAAGGAGCTGAATCTGATTGTGAAGGCGGATGTCCAGGGCTCCGTGGAGGCGGTAAAGCAGAGCCTTGTCAAGCTGAGCAACGACGAGGTCGTTGTGAAGGTGATCCACGGGGCGGTTGGTGCCATCAACGAGTCAGATGTATCTCTGGCTGCGGCGTCCGGCGCCATTATCATCGGCTTCAATGTAAAGCCGGATCCCGTGGCAAAGTCCAGCGCGGAGCAGGAAAAGGTGGATATCCACCTCTACGATATCATTTATAAGGCGATCGAGGATGTGGAGACAGCCATGAAGGACATGCTGGATCCGGTCTACGAGGAGCAGGTCATTGGCCATGCGGAGATTCGTCAGATCTTTAAGGCGTCCGGCGTCGGAAACATTGCGGGATCCTATGTTCTGGACGGTGTGATGGAGCGCGGCTGCAAGGTTCGGATTATGCGTGAGGGCACGCAGGTCTTTGAGGGTCAGCTTGCTTCCCTGAAGCGGTTCAAGGATGATGTGAAGGAGGTCCGGACCGGGTTTGAGTGCGGACTTGTGATCGAGGGCTTCAACGATATCGCAGAGCTGGATATCGTGGAGGCCTACAAGATGGTTGAGGTTCCGCGAACCTGAGGCAAAGGGTAAGATAGATGAGAAAGAACAGTATCAAAAATATCCGGTTAAACGGGGAGGTCATGCGCGAGATCAGCATCATCATTCGCGATGAGATCAAGGATCCACGCATTCACCCGATGACATCGGTGTCGGCGGTGGAAGTCGCCCCTGATTTGAAAACATGTAAAGTATATATCAGTGTTCTCGGCGATGAGAAGGCACAGCAGGATACGATCGAGGGTCTGCGGAGTGCGGAGGGATACGCGAGAAAATGCCTTGCCGCATCGCTCAATCTGCGAAATACGCCGGAGATCCGTTTTATCTTGGATCAGTCCATCGAGTACGGCATCCGTATGTCGAAGCGAATCGATGAGGTGCGCGCAGGAGATCGCCGGGATGACAGTGAGACAGAGGAATTGTGATGGGCAGGACTGATTTTGTATCTCTGGATGATTTTCTGAAGGACATTTCGACCGTGGCGATTGCCGGACATATCCGTCCGGACGGCGACTGTGTCGGCTCCTGTCTGGCCGTCTATAATTATATCTGTGACAATTACCCCGGGATACGGGCGAAGCTCTATCTTGAGCCGATCCCGGAGAAGTTTTCCTTTTTAGAAAATGCACAGAAAATACAGTCGGCGAAGGATGCTGGAGCCGCCTCCCATGACCTGTTTATCGCACTGGACTGCGGCGACGGGGAGCGTCTCGGGGACGCGGCGCGCATTTTCGGCACGGCGAAAAAAACACTCTGCATCGATCATCATCTGACAAACAGGAGCTTTGCGGACGTCAATGAGGTGCATCCGGAGGCGAGCTCCACCTCGGAACTGGTTTACCTGGCCATGGATCCGGAGAGAGTTACGGAAAAGATCGCGGAATGCCTGTATCTGGGAATCGCCCATGATACGGGGATTTTTCAGTATTCCTGCACCTCGCCGCGGACGATGCGGATCGCGGGAGAGCTGATGGGGAAGGGGATTCCCTACTCCCGGATTGTCGATGAGACCTACTATATCCGCTCATATGCCCAGCAGAGAATCTGGGGGAAGGCGATGGCGGACAGCCGCCTTTATCTGGACGGAAAATGTATTTTTACCATGGTTTCCCGGAAGGATATGGAGGAGTTCGGCGTGACGCCCGCAGATCTGGACGGGATTGTCAGCGAGCTGCGGTCTACGACGGGGGTGGAGGTTTCCGTCTTTTTGTATGAGCTGTAGGATGGATACAAGATCAGCCACCGGTCGGCTTCCTGTGTCGATGTGGCTTGGTTCGCCGCGGAGTTTGGGGGGGGCGGGCATGCGCGGGCGGCCGGGGCGTCGTCCGGGAAAACGCCGGAGGAGATTCTTGGGATTTTGTTGGATCGCGTGGAAGCGCAGTTGTAAGTGGATTTTCAGGGGAGTTACGGACGGATGCCTCGAATGTATACGACTCATCCGAGGCATCCTGTGCAGACGGAATGATTTTTTAGAAGATATATATGCGTTGCAGGATTTTGAGTATGTAGATATGTGTTTTGTAGCCGCGAATATGCAGGTGAAGATATGTACCATGGTATTATGAATGTATATAAAGAGGAGGGATATACCTCCTTCGATGTGGTTGCGAAATTGCGAGGTATCCTTGGACAACGGAAGATCGGCCACACGGGGACGCTGGACCCGGCGGCGGAGGGCGTGCTTCCGGTCTGTCTGGGCAGTGCGACGA
>JAJQBM010000081.1 GCA_021203285.1 Clostridiales bacterium
ATCCCACCCTGCGCAAACGGGCGGCGATGTGGAAAAACGGATAAAAAGAAAAGAAGAAAAAGATGGCGTCGGCATTTCGTCCGGCGCCATCTTTCGTTTTTCATAAACCAAGCACTACATTTTCCGGATCCGCTCCAACGCTGCCAGCGTGTTCTCATAGGTTCCGAACGCGGTCAGGCGGAAGTACCCCTCTCCGCTCGGTCCGAATCCGGAGCCCGGCGTGCCGACCACATTCGCGGTTGAGAGAAGATAATCGAAAAACTCCCATGATGTCATATTCCCCGGCGTCTTCAGCCAGATGTACGGCGCGTTGACGCCGCCGAATACCTCATATCCGGCCTCGGTGAGCCCACTCTTGATCGCGGCCGCATTTTTCATATAATACGCCACCTGCTCCTTTAACTGCGCCTTTCCGGCCTCGCTGTAAACCGCCTCACCGGCGCGCTGCACGATGTAGGGCGCACCGTTGAACTTCGTGCCGTGGCGCCTCGCCCACATGCCATGGAGCGCAACCCCGCCGCAGGTCAACTCCTTCGGAACAACCGTGTATCCCAGACGGACACCGGTAAATCCGGCGTTCTTGGAAAAGCTCTTTAACTCGATCGCGCAGGTCTTTGCGCCTTCGCACTCATAGATCGTGTGCGCCACATCATCCTCGGAGATGTACGCCTCGTATGCGCCGTCATAGAGAATCACCGCGCCGACCCGGTTCGCGTAATCCACCCACTCCTGAAGCTGACTCTTTGTGAGCGTCGTGCCGGTCGGGTTGTTCGGCAGGCAGAGATAGATCATGTCCGGCGTTTTCTCCGGAAACGCGGGAACAAAACCGTTCTCCTTCGTGCACGGCATGTAGATCACATCGCTCCATGTCTCGGCCGCGGGATCGTAGGTGCCTGTCCGGCCGGCCATGACATTGGAATCCACATAGACCGGATAGACCGGGTCGCAGACCGCGATCTTATTTTCCACCGAGAAAATCTCCTGAATGTTGGCGGAATCGCTCTTCGCGCCGTCCGAGACAAAGATCTCGTCCGGGCTGATATCGCAGCCCCTCGCACGGTAATCATTTTCCGCGATGGCATTGCGGAGGAACTCATATCCGAGATCCGGCGCATATCCGCGGAATGTCTCCGCCTTCCCCATCTCATCCACAGCGCTGTGCAGCGCGTCGATGATCGCCGGAGCCAGCGGCTGGGTCACGTCGCCGATACCGAGGCGGATCAGATTCTTTTCCGGATTTGCCTCCTGATATTCCCTCACCTTCTTTGCGATCGTGCTGAACAGATAGCTGCCCGGCAGCTTCTGGTAATTGTCATTGATCTTGTACATTGTATTCTCTCCTTCAATTATTATTTATTTTATGTCACTGCGCACGGCAGCTTAAAAATCCATCATACTCAGTATCATCTGCGCGGTCTCCGTAAAGCTGGTTCCGTTGTCCATGCTCGTCTTCTGCAGATAGCGGTGCGCCTCCTGCTCGGTCATATTGTTCCGGCTCATGAGAATGCTCTTGGCGCGTGTGATCAGCTCCTGCTCCCCCGCCGTGCGCTGTCTCGGCTGCTGCCGCCGCCGTTTCCTCGCACGCTGGAGATTATATGTAACCATCTCCATGGTAGCCACAAGCTCGTGGACCTTGAGCGGCTGCGAGAGGCTGACCACATCCGCGTCTCCGTTCTCCGCCCAGTCATCCCGCGAGGTGATCGTGACCATCTGAAAACCGGCCGGAAGATACTCCTTCAGCTCACGGCAAATCATGTCCGGCAAACGATAGCTGCACACAACAACCCCGTCCTCCAGGCTGTTTGTCTCCTGGATGACCTGTGCGCCGCTGGTGCAGACCGCGATCACCTGAAAACTGCTCCGAACCAGTATGGTTTTTATTTTTTTCCCGACATCCATCCGGGGAAACGCAACAATAATTCCTGTCAAACTTCCGCCGCCCTTTTCGCCTTAATATTTATTCAGGTATTCGTTCACTTCCCATTCGCTGACCGTCCGGCAGTAAGCGTCCCACTCTTTCCGCTTGGCCGCAAGATAAGCCTCCGTGATATGATCGCCGAGGACATCGCGGACAAACGGATCCTGTTCCATGGCGTCCAGCGCGTCATGCAGATTCGCCGGAAGCTGGCGGATCTCCAGCTCACGGCACTCCTCCTCAGACAGCTCATAAATATTTTTCCGGATACTCTCCGGCGGAAGAATCTTGTGCTCGATCCCATCCATGCCCACCGCAAGGCAGAGCGCGATCACCAGATAAGGGTTTGCCGCGGAATC
The DNA here is from genome assembly GCA_021203285.1 of Clostridiales bacterium. Classification (GTDB taxonomy): domain Bacteria; phylum Bacillota; class Clostridia; order Lachnospirales; family Lachnospiraceae; genus Eubacterium_I. The sequence continues at coordinate 2,275 of JAJQBM010000081.1, forward strand.
CGGACTGCGAAGCTCGATGCGCATACCGCCTCCCCGCTGCGACGGAATCCGAATCAGCGGGCTGCGGTTTTTGACCGACCACGCGATGTGAACCGGCGCCTCAAAACCGGACACCAGCCGTTTGTAGGAATTGACCAGCGGATTTGTGACAGCGCTCATGCCGTAGACGTGGCGCATCAGTCCTCCGATAAAATAATATGCCTCCCGGCTCAATCCGTTCTCATCCTCCGGGTCGGAAAAAAGATTCTTTCCGTCTTTGGAGAGGGACATATTGATGTGCATACCGGAGCCGTTGACGCCGGATTTCGGTTTCGGCATAAAGGTCGCATAGAGGCCGTGCCGTTTCGCGATGGTTTTGACCGCCAGCTTGAACGTCATGATATTGTCCGCCGCGTGCACCGCAGGCTCGTATTTGAAATCGATCTCATGCTGTCCCGGCGCCGCCTCGTGGTGGGAGGTCTCAATCTCAAACCCCATATCCTCCAGCGTCAGCACCATGTCACGGCGGGCATTCTCGCCCAGATCATTGGGACCCATCTCAAAATACCCGGCCATCTCCCCGCTCTCTGTCGTGGGGCGTCCGTTGTCGTCTGTGTTAAAAAGGAAAAACTCACACTCCGGACCGATCTCGAAACTGTAGCCCATCTTCTCGAGCTGTGCGATAACCCGTTTCAAGACCAGACGGGGATCCCCCTCAAAGGGAACGTCTTCCGGGGTGAAAATGTCGCAGATAAACCGTGCAACCTTCCCCTGCTGCGGCCGCCACGGGAAAATCGTAAAGGTGTCCAGATCGGGGTGAAGGTAAAGATCCGACTCCTCGACGCGGACAAATCCCTCGATGGAAGACCCGTCGAACATACAGCGGTTGTCCAGCGCCTTCTCCAACTGGCTGCTGGTGATCGCTACGTTTTTCAGTCTTCCGAAGATATCCGTGAACTGGAGGCGGATAAACTCTACATCTTCCTCCTCGATCATTTGCATGATGTCCTGCCTCGTGTATTTGCTCATGATTTCCTCCTTCTATCTATATTCTGCATAAAATCCAGCACTTCCTGCAATTTTAAACTGCCTCCGAAAAGATCGAGGGCGCTGCCAACGGTGACATCCAGATGATCCTGCCCCCACTCCCGCAGCTGCCGCAGATGATCCATACTGCCGACGCCGCCGGCGTAGGTGATGGGGATCCGGTGCCAGTCTCCCAGCAGCTCAACCAGCTCGCGCTCGATGCCGGAGGCTTTGCCCTCCACATCGACTGCGTGGATGAGGAACTCATCCGCGTATCCGCAGAGATCATCTAAGAGACGCTCCGTAATCCGCTCGCTGGTGAATTTCTGCCAACGGTCGGTGACAATGTAGTAGGCGCCGTCCCGCTTCCGGCAGCTCACATCGAGGACCAGCCGCTCCCGACCGGTGACCGCGCAGAGCTCTTTCAGTGCAGGATAGCTTACCATCCCGTCCCGAAACACCCATGAGGTGACGATCACATGGCTGGCTCCGGCCTCCAGAAATGCCGCCGCATTCGCCGGGGTGATGCCGCCGCCCGCCATCAGGCCGCCCGGATAAGCCGCGAGCGCCTCCATAGCCTGATGTCTTGTCTCATTATAATAAGGAGAATCCTGCGCATTCAGCATGATCACATGGCCGCCCGTGATCTGATGCCGCCGGTACAGATTCGCGTAAAAAGCGGCATCCTGACCGGAGACAAAGTTCTCCTCCGCAATATCCCCCGCGTCACGGAGCGTTCCGCCCACAATCTGCTTTACCTTTCCGTTGTGGATATCGATGCACGGTCGAAACCGCATGGCATAATCCTCCTCATTCATCCGTCCAGCCTCTTCAGGCTGCGGTCGTTTTTAGCATAGCACAAAACCATTCAAATGGAAATAAAAATCGTTGACATT
>JAJQBM010000140.1:0-3567 GCA_021203285.1 Clostridiales bacterium
CGCTGTGCTGGCGCAGAGGCTCTGTGTGCTGTAGACAGAGGGGAATTTTAACAACGAGATCGGTCTGCCGCTGGCGCTCCTCCGCATCCAGCCGGAGCATGAGGCGGCCGTGGTCGAGATGGGGATTTCGGATTTCGGTGAGATGCACCGCCTTGCAAAGATGGCGCGGCCGGACATTTGCGTGATGACAAACATCGGACAGTGCCATCTGGAGAATCTGATCGATCGCGACGGTGTCCTGTGCGCGAAGTCGGAGATGTTTGACTATCTGAGACCGGACGGTGTGATTGTTTTAAACGGCAACGATGATAAGCTGGATACCATAGAGGAGAAAAACGGCGTTCGCCCTGTCCGCTATTTTGTGGAGGACGGGACCGTACCCACGCCAAGGCACGACTGCTTTGTGACGGCGGACTCCATTGTAAATCATGGGGTGAAGGGGATGGGGGCGGTTCTGCATTTTCACGGCGAAGATGCGGAGGATTGTCCGGTCTGTGAGCCGGTTCCGGGACTTCATAACATTTACAATGCCTGCGCCGCGGCCTGCGTGGGGGATGCCCTCGGACTTTCCCATGCGGAAATCTGTGCGGGAATCGCCCATGCGGGGACGATTGAGGGCCGGACGAACCTGATCGAGACCGGCGGCATTGTGATTATCGATGACTGCTACAACGCCAATCCGGTTTCCATGCGGGCTTCGCTGGATGTGCTGGCTCACACGGAGGGTCGGCGCATTGCGGTTCTCGGCGATATGGGCGAGCTGGGACAGGATGAGCGGGCGCTCCACCGTGCGGTGGGGGCGTATGCGGCGGGCAAGGGAATCGACCGGATTTTCTGCACCGGCACGCTCTCGGAGGAGATTGTAAACGGCGCAAAGCCGGCCTGCGCAGCCGAACATTTCGACGATGTCGATGCGCTTCTTGCGTCGCTCTTATCTTACATAAAAAAAGGGGATGCCATTCTGGTCAAAGCATCCCATTTCATGAAATATTCTGTTATTGTCGCCGCTCTGCAAAAAGCGGCAGAGGATCGATCTTTTAATATGTAAAATCCGGTTCTTTCGCGCGGTCCAGCATCTTCTGGATCGCGTTTTGCGTGATGGAAGCCAGCGCTTTTTTTTCTTCCTTCGAGAGCTCTTTGGGATAAATTGGCGTGCCGTACTGCACGATCACATGGGTCGGCTCCACCCGCGGGATATGATCCTCCAATATATGTCTGGTGTTGGAGATGGCGATGGGAATGACCGGACATCCGGTTTTTTCCGCAATCTTCAGGCTCCCGTTCTTGAAAGGGATCATCTCCTCGGAATCTCCCCGTGTTCCCTCCGGAAAGATGCACATGGAGATGCCCTTTTTGATCTGTTCAATCCCCTCCAGAATCACCTGAACTCCCTGCTTCATGTCGTCGCGCTTCATGAAGAGGCAGTAGAGACGGCGCATCCAGATGTTCAGCAGAGGGATTTTCTCAATATCATCCTTGGAGATATATCCGGTCAGAGTCGGACAGAGAGAATAGGTGATGACGATGTCGAAAATACTGTTGTGGTTTGCCACATAGAGTACGGCCTGATCGGTTGGGATATTCTCATGGCCGATCACCGTCGCCTTTACGCCGCAGATACGGTTGACCACACCGAGAGCCCACTGTACCATCCGAAGACTGCTGATGTCCCGTTTGTACGGGTTGACCTTCCCAATCAGGTATTCGATCCCCAGAACCGGAATCCCGACAATCAGATATAAAACGGCGAATCCTAACGCCAGAATTGTCCTTAGCATGATGGCTTCCTCCCAAATCACATACACGATAAATCTAGCACACTTTCCGAATCTCGTCAACGATTGTGTTTCGCAGACGGATACTGTCGGGTATCTCTGCATATTTTAAGACAACCGGGGCAACGCTTCGACGAACTAACCGCTAACTCCGACTAAGACGCTCAGGAGAGCCTTCGCGCCTAAATCTGTGTAAGCGGTGGATTTCGTCTCAGCTAAAAGCGCCCCTACAAAAGTTGCCTTAATAATATGCAGAGATACCCGACAGCATCCTGCGCCGATATACATGATCGATGAAACTTCCTGTGCATAAATGTCCCCCGTCGTTCATAGGATAAAGCAAGGAATCATAGGGAAGAGTGATTCATGGGGAAAAAACTTTGTTGTCTGATGATGATTTTTCTCGGTGTGCTTCTGACCTGTGGCTGTTCACTGCAGAAAGCCGGAACGGAAAAGATCCGGGATCTGGATTATACGGTCCTTGCGGAGACGGAGATTCCGGAGGCGCTGCTGGAGAAAATCACGGAGAATCAGTCGGATGATCTGAAAATGACATACCGGGAGGATGATTACCTTTATATCGTCCGCGGATTCGGCATGCAGGAGACGGGCGGATACAGCATCCGGATGCAGGAGCTGTATCTGGCGGAGAATGCCATATATTTCGACGCGGATCTGATCGGGCCGGAGAACGGGGAGGATGTGGAGAAAGCCGTGAGCTATCCGTATATCGTGATCAAGACGGAGCGTCTGGAAGAAAATGTGATTTTTGAATAAAAAGTATGCAGGAGGGACAGTATGGAGCTTACAACAACCAGAGTACCGATGGAGCGGGAGCGGGGCGAGGCCTCGGTTCAGGCGACATTTGATGAGGTATATAATCTGCCTGACTATCTGCCGGATCTTTTTTCTGTGATACTGGCGGATGCAGAGGTGCAGGCGGATGAAACCAAATGCGGCGCGGGACATGTGACGGCGCGCGGAGAAATCCGCTACCGGGTTTTGTACAGAACAGAGCAGAACGAGTGGAAGATCGCCTGTCTGGAGGGGAAGATCCCGTTTCAGGAGAAGATTGCCGTGGAGGATATGGATGAATTCGATATGGCGCAGGTTGAGCCGGTGCTGGAGGATCTGTCGGTCCGGATCGCAAACGCCCGCAAGCTGAGTGTCCGCGCGCTGCTAGAGCTTTCGGCCACGGGGTGGGAGCGGTATGATGTCGATATTCCCGTCGGCGTTGAGGCAGAAAAAATGCCGGAGCTTCTGATGCGGGAGCGGGAGTTTTTGGAGCTTCGCTATCAGGGGGAGAAAATCTGCCGTATCCGCGAGGAAATCCGACTGGCCTCCGGCAAGCCGAATATCCGCCGGATTCTCTGGCAGCAGGCGCAGGTTTTCGGGCTGGAGGAGAGAGTGTCGGCGGGCGTCGTCAGCATACAGGGAGAAATTCAGGTGTTTGTCGTCTATGCCGGGGAGGAGAACGGCGGCCTGGTGTGGTTTCAGGAGAAGGTACCGTTTCTGTGTGAGTTTGAAATTCCAGAGGCGGATAGCAGTGTGGTTCCGTATATCGTGGCGGAGGTAAAAAATATCTCCTGCAGCAGCGGAGAGGATGACGATCGGGAGTCACGGGTCGTTCTGGTGGAGGCGGGGCTTTCCGCAAATATCCGCCTGTATGCGGAACGGAAGCAGGAGATGCTCTGCGATGCGTATGCACTGGATCATGAGCTGATTCTGAAAAAGGATGCCGTTTCGTGCGCCGGGCTGCGCATGAAGAATACATCCGTCTGCCGCGTCAACG
>JAJQBM010000140.1:3577-4166 GCA_021203285.1 Clostridiales bacterium
ATACAGATTGAGGCGCAGGGAAGCGATATTTTGCAGATTTGTGCCGGTTTTGGAACGGTTGAAATGGACCGCCGGACGCGGACCGCGGACGGCATCCGGGTGGAGGGCGCTGCCCGGATTCGCATCCTTTATCTGACTAGCAGCGACAATTCGCCCATAGAAGCGGCGGAAGGGGTGCTCCCGTTCCAGCACACCATTGAGATCCCGGGTCTTTTGCCGGAGGATGAGGTCAGACTTCGGCATTCGGTGGATGCGCTCTCCTTTTTGATGAAGGGCAGCCGGGAGGCGGAGGCACAGGCGGCCGTCAGCCTGCAGGCGATGGTTGTGTCGGCAGGGAAGGCGGAGCTGATCCGCGGGGCGGAGGAAACGGAATTCCCCGTCGGGGAGCGCAGTGCACAGCCGTCCATGGTTGGATTGACGCTGACGGCAAAGGATACACTCTGGGACATTGCGAAGCGATATCACACAACGATTGAACAGATTCGGAAAACGAACCGGCTTGAGTCGGATACCGCTGCGGCGGGAATGAAGCTTCTGGTACTGAAACAGCTTCCGGAACAACTGTAGGGAACGGATTATTACATAAATG